>JAZOMK010000259.1:0-5234 GCA_045653985.1 Clostridia bacterium
CAATAGGTGTTGAAAGCAGCAACGGTGCCTACGTTTCGCAGTTTGGCGGTGCTGATAATTCGACTGTAAAAGTAGAAGACGGCTTTGGTGGCGCAGGAGATTATCTTGCCCCAAGCGGTAATGATGCTGAAAATGAAATCAGTAAAGAGGAAATAAAAGAAATTGCAGGCGCATTCCTTGAAACCGACGCAGGTCAGGAAATTATGGACGTTTACATGGAAGCTATTGAAGATGCAATCGACGGTGGCGACGGTGAAATTGACGAAGAAAGATTAAAAGAAGTTATCCGCGAAAACAAGGAAGAAATTTATGACCTGTACGAAAGAGAAACGGGCGAAACTATCGACCGTGAAGAATGGAACAGCGAGTTAGATAAACTTCTTGATGAAAACTTTGATGAAGTTATGGAACAACTTCCTTCACCTTCAACTATAGTTAAGGAAATTCCCACCGAAGTGCTTTATGCAATTTCAATTATCAACAGCAAATCAACAATGCTTATACTTTTCATCGTTGATTTTGTGCTTATGGCATTGATTTTTGTAATGCGCCTTTGGGATTGGGCAGGTTTCTTGTGGTTATCAGTAAACGGCATTGTTTCAAGTTCAATTCTTGCCCTGGTTTACCTTGTAATCACCCTTGCAAAGAACGTTGCTATTGATGGCGCGGGCAAAGAAGCAGTGATTATCGAAGGCATCGTTGGTGCGTTACTTAACAGCGTGCTTATGGGCGTGATTGTTATCTTTGCGGTATCTGTAATATTTATGGTTACATATTTTGTGCTTAAATCAGTAAGAAGAAAGAAAGCTGAGCCCATTCAGCAATAAAATATTTAACACCCTGCAAAAAAGCGGGGTGTTTTCTATTTACATAGGTAAAAATAAGTGGTATAATTATCTTTAGAATTTTCCTTAAAACGAGGCGAAAATATTGGCAAAACAAAATTTTAATGTAACGGAAGGCCCGTTGCTGAAAAAAACAATTCTATTTTCAATTCCCATTATCCTGACAAGCATACTCCAACTTTTTTTTAATGCTGCTGACTTAATGGTTGTTGGCGCGGCTGATGAAATTTACGTTGGCGCAGTAGGCGCAACAGGTGCAGTAACGTTGTTGCTTGTAAACCTTTTTATCGGTCTTGCAGGAGGCATAGGTGTAGTTGTTGCACAAAAATTGGGCGCAAGGGATTATAATAGCGTGCATAAAACAGTGCATACGGCAATTCCGCTGGCGGTTATATGCGGCTTGGTTTTATCGGTTGCAGGTTTCTTCTATACCGAGCCTATGCTTGAACTTATGGGCACGCCTGAAGGTATTGATAAATATGCCGCAATTTATATGAAAATATATTTCTGCGGAATGGTTCCTAACCTTTTATATAATTTTGGTGCATCCATTTTAAGGGCATCAGGTGATACTAAAGGGCCATTATACTATCTTACCATTGCAGGTGTTATTAACGTTATACTTAACCTTTTCTTTGTAAAAGTGCTGAACATGAACGTTGATGGTGTTGCCCTTGCTACAATAATTTCTCAAACAGTTTCAGCGGTGCTTGTTTTAATTTCACTTATGCGCCGTATTGATGCCATTCGTTTTGATTTCAGAGATATCCGTATTGATGGCGACAGCCTTAAAAGCATCATAAGAATCGGCTTGCCCGCAGGCTTACAAAGCTGTATGTATAATATTGCCAATATTATTATACAATCCTCTGTAAACGGCTTTGGCGCAATAGCTGTTACAGGCAACTCTGCCGCAATAAATATTGAAGCTTTTGCTTACGTTGCAATGAATGCTTTTTATCAAAGTGCAATGACCTTTGCGGGGCAGAATATGGGTGCAAGAAAATACAGCCGTATCAATCGGGTTTTCTCAATAAATGTTATGTGTACTTTTGTTGTAGGAATTATGGTTGGTATCTTGTTTAACGTGTTCTTAGAACCTTTGTTGGCACTTTACAGCGTAACTGATCCCATCGCCATTGACTTTGCAAAAACACGAATGTTCTTTGTAACCTTTATGTACTTCCTTTGCGGTATAAATGACGTTGCAACGGGCATTTTGAGGGGAATCGGCTCATCACTTGTGCCAATGATTATCTGCATTGTCGGTGTCTGCGGTTTACGTCTTGTTTGGATTTATACCGTATTTGATCCTATCCCGGTGGGCACACCTAATAAAGCCGCAATGCTTTTTGTAATCTATCCCATTTCATGGTTTATAACCTTTATAGCCGAATTGCTTGCATACATTATTATACGGAGGAGACGGCAGAAAAAAGGTCAAGAGGTAGAAGTGCAATAATTCCTCGCATTACTATGTTGCGGGTGGTATAACCGCTCGGTTACTTACCGTGATTCCTTGCATTACTATGTTGCAGGCGGTATATTACACTTGCATTACATTACTACAAAAGCATAAATTTTATAAAACAAGGCATAGTCCACATGGGCTATGCCTTTTAATATTATGTAAAAAATCAATCTAAGGATATTTTTGTTTTTTCAAAAAGCTTAATCAGCACTACACCGATAATCAAACCTGCAATGCCTTGAACACCGTTTGCAGGTATGTTTACAAGGGATGGCACAAAGCCATAAAGGAAGCCCTCAAACACAAAGTAGCCAAGTATCATTATAATTTCTGCCAAAATGGCGGCAATGATTCTTGAAGGCAAATTTCCTATTTTATTATGCAATAATTTAAAGCCAAAAAAGGCAATAAGCGCCATCAAACCTTTAATTATAAAGGTTGCAGGTGCATAGATAATATAACCTGAAAAGACGTCAGCAAGGGCAGAGCCAATACCTGCGGACAAAAATCCATATGCAGGTGATAATATCCATCCTGCCATCAGCACGATGCAATCACCTAAATTCAAATACCCTTTAAGGGGCGACGGAATTTTAATTATCATAGTTGCTACACAAGCAAGCGCCGCCAACATTGCGGCAATAACTATTTTCTTTGTTCTTGTATTCATTTCGTAAAACTCCTTTACACGTTTACGAAAATATTGTATACTAAATCTGAATATATAACAATTACCAAATAAGGAGTATTTTATATAACCAGATGAAATATATAGTTGATAAAAACAACCGCCCCGTATATTTGCAGCTTTATAAGCAAATACGAGATGATATCGTTGCAGAAAACTATTCGTACAATACAAAGCTACCGTCAAAGCGGAGCCTTGCGGAAGAAACGGGAGTCAGTACCATTACGGTAGAGCACGCCTACGCATTGCTTTGCGATGAGGGCTACGTGGAATCACGTGAGCGTAGCGGCTTTATAGTTATCTTCCGTAAAAGCGATGGCTTTGCTTCTTCAAGCGAATATCATACCAAGCATATCCATCACGCAGAAACGGAGGTCCCTGATTTTCCTTTATCTGTGCTAAGCAAAACTATGCGAAAGGTACTTACCGACCACGGTGAATTGTTGCTTGAAAAAACCCCTAACAGCGGTTGTATTGAGCTTAGAAAAGCGATTAGGCACTATCTTGCACGAAATCGTGGCATAAAGGTTGATACTGAGCAAATTGTTATCGGTTCGGGCTCGGAATATCTTTACGGCTTAATTATAGAACTGCTTGGCAGACACCGCGTGTATGCAATAGAGGCGCCATCCTACAAAAAGATTGAGCAGGTGTATAAGGCAACTGAGATTACCTATGATTCTTTGCCCCTTACAAACTCAGGTATTGACAGCAAATCACTTTTTAATACAAAGGCAGATGTACTGCATACAACCCCGTATAGAAGCTACCCCAGCGGCGTTACGGCAACGGCATCTAAACGGCACGAATATATTAGGTGGTCAGCGCAAAATGATCGCTATATTATCGAAGACGATTTTGAGTCCGAGTTTTCAGTTTCCACAAAACCTACGGAAACACTATTTGCTTTGTCAAATAACGATAATGTTATTTACCTTAACACATTTTCTAAAACCATTTCACCGTCATTGCGTATTGGATATATGGTTTTGCCTAAGCATCTTGTTAATGAATTTGAGCAAAAGCTTGGTTTCTACTCCTGCACTGTACCAACCTTTATGCAGTTTGTGCTTACCGAACTCCTTAATAATGGCGATTTTGAAAGGCATATTAACCGCGTAAGAAGAAAAAAACGAAAAGAATTATCATACAAATAAAACTAAAGGCAGTAGAGGTTTTCTCTACCGCCTTTTTATTTATCCGCCAATCTGTGCTATTATATTTTCTTTATTTGCCGCATTTAAAAGCTCGTGCATCTTTTCATCAGTTGGTGTGGGCAAATCACCCATAGGATATTCTCTGTTAAGACCAATGTATTTATCGTAGCCAAAGCGGTGATAGGGTAAAAGGTGCATATGCTTTACGCCTATTGAGTGTGCAAAACGTGCGATGGCTGAAATTTCTTCAACAGTATCGTTAAATGTTGGGATAACAGGTACACGGACAATTAAATTTACACCGCTGTGTGCAATCTTCTTTGCGTTTTCCAAAATAAGCTCGTTAGGCTGTGTGGTAAATTCCTTGTGCTTTTCGCTATTCATATGCTTGATATCAAGTAAAACTGTATCAAGATGGGGCAAAAGCCTTGCAACGGTTTCCCAAGGCACGTTTGCGGTAGTTTCAATGGCGGTGTTGATACCTCTTTCGTGGGCTTCTGCTAAAAGAGCCTCAGCAAAATCAGGTTGACACATACTTTCGCCACCTGACAAGGTGATACCACCACCTGAGCGACGGAAATATATTCTGTCCTTTTCAACCTCATTTAAAACTTCTTCAACAGTAACGTCCCTGCCTACTGTTTTAATTTTGCCGTTTTCTTTCATTTCCTGAATATGATATTCCTGCGATTCAGGGTTACAGCACCAACGGCACCTTAAAAGACAGCCTTTTAAAAAGACTATTGTGCGGATGCCCGGACCATCATGTACGGAAAACTTTTGTATATCAAATATACGCCCTTTGGTGTTAAGTGCCATTAAAAGCCTCCTTGCTCGGTACGGCTGATAATATCATCCTGAAGTGAGCGTGAAAGTGTTGTAAACAATGCTGAGTATCCTGCAACACGTACAACAAGTGATTTATAATTTTCGGGGTGCTTCTGTGCATCTAACAGCGTATCTCTGGATACTACATTAAACTGCACATGACTGCCTTTTCTGTCAAAATAACTGCGAATCATATTTACAAAGTTGTCCAGTCCTTTTTCACCACTGAGTGCTGACGGATGGAA
>JAZOMK010000260.1:0-3914 GCA_045653985.1 Clostridia bacterium
TTTCAGGTGATATAAGATCTGCAATAGACTGTGTCTGTACTGCTTTATCACCTAATGCCTGCTTGTATGCTTCATTAACTTCAGCATAGACCTGATTTGAATTTAAAAATTCAACTGACATAATTATTACTCCTTTCATAAGTAATTGTTTATAGTTTCTATAATCATTAATAACACAAACATTTGTTTTTGTCAACACAAAAAGCACACATTGCTGTGTGCTTCCTGTGTTTTCAAAGAAGGTCCTTTTTATGTTTGCCGGTGATCGTCAAAAAGGTAAATCGTTAAAATCAAAATCGCCGTAATAATCTGCCATTGTTTTTTGCACAAGTTCTACTATGCAAACTGCAACCGGATAAAATGCACCTTCTTTTACAATTACTGTAACAACGCATTTGCTGCCGTTGATATTACCCAAATTTGCAAGTACATCATCACATGTGCCGATATCTTCAATAGCGCGGCCGTTACGCTGGCAGAAACCAAAAGGAAAACTTGACTTTAAATTTAAGTATTCCTTATCTTCTGCAGTTGCATCTGCTTCTAAAAATTTGGGGATGTACTTTTCATCTGCGCCTTCATACATAGGCTTGCATACTTCAATAAACTTATCCATCTCACCATCTGCCAGCTTGATAGATAATCTGTACTTATCTTCCTTATCTTTGCGGCCGTTGTTGTAAGTTCTGCGGCCAAACATAAGATCGGAAATAGTACCGCAAAGGTTGATCTTTACGCCTTCTTTCTTTTCTGCCTGTGTTGCTGTGTTGTTTGTTGTTTTCTTTGCCATTTGTTTTTTTCTCCTTTATAAATATATTTATAACCATATAGGTTATATTAAAGTTTTGCAGCGGTATTTACATATTTTTCCATTGTATAGCCAAGTGTGTTATCAGCATAGAAAAACATATGTGCATCATAAAGCCGCCATAACAATTTGCACATCTTGCCATCACCAAACGCAAATTTGTATCTGTAGTCTATTATATCATCTATAGTAAAAATTATCAAGGCTTTTTCAGAAATTTTTGTTGCCCTGTGTACAAGTACATGTGTACGCAGCCTTTCATTATATGCAAGTTCTATCTGCATTATCTGCGTATTAAATAAGATATAGATTGATTTTGTTATGATATCCCTGTTTTCACGTTCTATTGCTGGATATTCAGGCACACACCAGTCACCACCGGTAACCGCACCCATATATGCATTATCAAAACCAAAATATAAAGTATTTAAACGTTCTCTTTCAAGTGATCTGTCACCTATCATTTCAACATAGATGCATGTGCCTTTAGGTGTTACTATGATAGCATTATCATCCTGGGCCATTCGCTGCACTTCAGATTGTATCATCAGGTTGTACAGATATTCATTGTAAATATCCTGTGAATTTGCAAGCATCAGTATCTTTACATCTACTTTATCACGTATGATCGTAGATAATAGCTGTACAAATTCACCAAATTCTTTGTTGATATGTATGTTGCTTATAAATTCATCAAACATTATGATCTGACATTTTGTTAAATTCAGCTTTGATTTATACTTTGCCTGTGTTGATATCGCACCAAACCAAACAAAAGGATCTGATCTTTTATCTACTTTCAGCCTTTCATCATAATGTACCAAATAGCCATAACTGCCGCGTATCTCAAAATCACTGTATTCATCACCGGTGACTATTGCAGCATAATTGAAAGTACGCAATACATCAAAGAAAGACTTTATTTCATTGTATGTGATATCACTTTCAAGCTGCCTTACATATGCGGTTGTGACTCCGTACATCTGCCATGCTATAAGTGCAAAAAGCAGGTTAGTGTTTGTTTTACCGGTTTTTCTTGTTGACATAAGCACTGCATACCTGATCTTTTCAAAAGGTATGGTTGTAGGATCGTATAATTTGCCAGTACCTTGTTTTATGATCTTTTTGTAGGCCTTGCGTATCTTGCCATAATTTACTTCTATGCCCTTATTTGGATCATTTTCTATATATTTTATTTCTTCATGTTCTATCATATGATGTATGCGCCTTCCTTCAGTGTTTCTATTACAAGATTATGATAAAATTTATCAATCTTTAATTTAAAAGCCATTGCAAACAAACAAACGCTTGTTAGTTCGGTCATACGTTCACCTGCTACTATATCGCAAGTTGCTTCATCTATATATTTGCATCCTAATTTATCTGATATATCAGCATCAATATACATACCGTCTATGCTGAAATAATCAAATGAATCTGTGCCTTCAGGCAGTTTCAAAAGTGCTTCTTTTGGCAGGCCTGCAATAGTTGCGTGTACACTGCCATCAGGATACATTGCAAGATATCTTTTTGCACCTAAAAATTTGCTTTTTATGTAATCTTCTTCTTTACTAAACTGCCCAAGATCATCAAATACAGGATCTGTTAAGCCGCGCTTTACAAGCATCTTTTTAATACCTGCGTTGACTTCATCTATCACCGATTGTAATAACGGATGATATTTATTTTTCAAACTGTCTGTGTCGCCGTATGCTGTTATATCGCCGCATCTTTCATATATCCTGTACATTGTATCCAGTAACTGAAACCTGCCCCATGCTGTACAGTATATGCCCCATTGCGGCAATAAGCATTGATTTTGTTTTTCCTTTTCAAAATCAATCTTGCCTTTTTCTTCTATCCAACCCTTATCATTATCATAAGAAACTTTTAAAAGCTGTATCTTGGTAACAAGAAGGCCATACCCTGCATTCAGACCAGATTTCTCAATAGAATAGAAGCGTATCTTTTCAAGATCTTTATGCCAGCCCTTTTGTTTCATCTGCGCCTTGTTTATATAATGTGCATTCATAACATCTAATAAATAGGAAGGAAGAAAACCACGCCTTGCAGTATAGATATCATAGATATACGGTTCATCATCCCAAGTATAAAACTTTTTATATATCTGCCAGTCAATTTCTGTTAACTCAACTGTCATAGCTGCTGCACGCCTTACCCTGCCATTATCAAGTATATAGTTTTTGATATCTACTACTTTATTAAATGATTCTATGCAATGGCTTGTTGTAGCACGTATATTTTTGAAAGTTGCAACAAAAATAACACATTTCTGCCTGCATAAGTTTTCAAAATCCTGCATTGTGGTAAATTCTTCAGCTTCAAATTTACTCATAGGATAGCCGCGTATCTGCATCTGCGCCGGATAGCTTGAAGTTATATCATAATTTACCATTCTATCATCTATCACTCGGCCGCTATACATGATATTTGCATGTACATACCCACCACGAAATAAATAGTTCCACCAAAAATTATATTGCGCCTGTGTTGGAAAAGCATGTTGTATCATGGCCTTTAACTGGCCTGTGCTATCGGCTTGTTTAAATGCCTGTTTTACTTCAGCCCTTAAAAGGCCGGTTTTAGTAAGCGGTACTTTCTTTGTCGGCCGGATATACTGCGTGTAAATAAATTCGCTGAATTCTGCAAGGATAATTACATCATTATAACAATACTGCAGTTCCTGATCTGTAAGGCGTGTTTTTGCATTACGCGGTATACTGTAATCAAGATCGCCTTTCAGCTTGCGTGTTTTGCAAAAACTTTCTGCAAGTTCTGCAAGGCCGCCGCCTGATATCGTTAGTGCTTCCCTGAATTCAATACCGGCATATGTAGCTAACAGCGGCTTGCGTGTTTCTTTTGCAAAGAAATCATATTTGCCTTGCATCCATTTGAAACGCTTACGCATGAAACCATGCTCAAAAGACATATTTGCTATGTAGCAGATAACACGCCGTTTTTCGCCTAATATCAGGTATTTTGATAATTGCGTAAAGAAGTTATAAACCTGATCCCAGTACCTAAACATGTATATGTATGCAGCTTTATGCGTTGCAATGCAGCATTGTGCTATATACATGTATGC
>JAZOMK010000261.1:0-7291 GCA_045653985.1 Clostridia bacterium
AAATATATGAGATTTTTTGTTTATTCGTTACTGTCTGCACCCTTCCGCGGTTTTCGTGCCGAAACGCTTAGCAACAATCCCGTTGCACATAGCATGATACCTAATGAAGTTGCACCTTTTGAAATAAAAGGCAATGTAAGACCTGTTGATGGAAGTACGTTTGTTGCAACACCCATATTGATAAATGCCTGCAACACTATTAAGGACGTTACGCCAACTGCAAGGTATGCACCAAAGCTGTCCGTTGCCTCCATTGCAATTTTTATGCCAAAATACGCAAATGCAACGTAAAGACCTACCACAAGAATTGCACCGATAAAGCCAAATTCTTCACAAATAATTGAAAAAATATAGTCTGTATCACTCATGGGAAGATGGGTGATTTTTTGTTTACTGTTGCCTAAGCCAACACCAAAAAGTCCACCATCGCCTATAGCATAAAGGGATTGAACAACCTGATATCCCGTATCTTTAGGATCATCCCATGCGTGAAGCCACGCATCAAGTCGCCTGCCCTGATAGCCTGTAATTGAAATCATCAATGGTAAAAGTCCTATTACTGCAGCAATGCCACATATTACCCAGCGCCATTGCATGCCTGAAACGAACATTATTATAACAACCGAGAACATAAGACACATGGTTGTTGAAAGGTCAGGTTCTGAAATTATAAGTGTGGCAATTACCGCAACGGGAATCAAAAGTCCTGCCCATTCTTTAATGCTTCTGTACCACCATTTTTTTGTGGAGGTATAAAAAGCTACGTAAATTACCACCATGAATTTTGCAATTTCTGACGGTTGAAAGGTAAAGGCGCTTAAACGAATCCAACGGTGAGAATCATAAGTAGGTGCAAAGGCAAATACTGCCATTAGAAGAATTATACAACCAATGAAACCGGTAATTATCCAGCTTGGCTTTTGCAGGTGGTGGTAATCAATACGTCCGATTACGAACATACAGACTACACCTATAACGGCAACCACTGCCTGCCACTTTATATCATCAAGATACGAATTGTCATTGCTTGACAAAAGCGATTTATTATAGGACGCACTTAAAACCATTACCAGACCTATACAGGTTAAAGTAATGGTTATAAATATCAATGGCAAGCACATTCCGCGATATACATATTTTTTCTTGTTTGCCATACAAGGCACCCCTTAGAATTTATTTACTATTTCCTTAAATACTTTTCCTCGTTCTTCAAAATCCTTAAACATATCAAAACTTGCACAAGCAGGTGAAAGTAATACGTTATAGCCTGCTTCTGCCTTTTCTTTAGCCATATTTACACCGTCTTCAAATGTTCCCTTTACCACGGTATAATCAGTCCAGCCGAATTTTTTTGCTGATTCTTCAAGTCTTTCAGCAGTAACACCGATAAGCACTGTATGCTTGATATTATCGGTAAATGCTTCAAAAAGCGAATCAAAGCTTCCGCCCTTATCGTAGCCGCCCAAAATGAGAACGGTGGGTTTAGTCATTGTTTCGATAGCTTTGATTGTGGAATCAGGGTTTGTACCCTTTGAATCGTTTATATATGTTACACCATCTTTAGTTGTAACGGTTTCTATACGATGTTCAACACCGCTGAAAGTTTTTAAAGTATATGCAACCGCATCCTTTGTAACGCCTGCAAGCATGGTAAGAAGTACCGCAGCAAGGGCATTTTCAAGGTTATGTGGTCCTTTTATCATAATTTCATCAGTTTTGCAGATGATTTCCTTTTTGCCAAAGTACTCAAATACAACGTTGCCGTCTTCTACGTAAGCACCCTCGGCAAGCTTTTCTTTACGTGAGAAGAAAACAGGTGTACCCGGTACTTTATCCTTGAGATTTCTTACTGTTTCATCATCATAATTAAGGATTGAATAATCATCTTTTGTTTGATTTTCAAATACGCGTGCTTTTGCGGCAATGTAATTTTCCATTGTTTTATGGCGGATCATATGATCCTCAGTAATATTTAAAAGTGCCGCTGTTTTGGGATGAAAATCTTTTATGCCTTCAAGCTGATAACTGCTGATTTCGCAAGCCATAAATGCGTCCTCAGAGGCTTCAAGAGAATGTGCAATATAAGGCTCGCCAATATTACCTACAACGTAAGTTTCCTTTTTGGCATTTTTAAAGATTTCACCCGTAAGGGTTGTTGTGGTGGTTTTGCCGTTAGTGCCTGTTATTGCAACTGTTGTACCTTTACAAAGTCTATAGGCAAGTTCGATTTCAGCAATAACCTCTTTACCTTGAGTTTGCGCCTTTTCAGCATAAGGTAAATTAAGGGGAACTGATGGAGAAACAACGATTAAATCAGCCTCATCAACTAAAGCATCAGGTTTCTCACCCAAACGGAAAGTATAATCATTTTCACTTAAACCTTCTAAACCTTCAAGTGCTTCTTTTGCCTTTGAATCGTTTAAAATTACCTTTGCGCCCAAACTTTTTAATACAGGTGCTGCGGCGATACCGCTACGTGCCATACCAATTACAAGAACAGTCTTATTTTCCATAATAACCCCTTAAATTCTAACATATGCTAATATGAACGAAAGTACACATGATACTATTGTGATTAAAGTGTACATTGAAGTAACAGTTGTTTCGTGATAGCCTAAAAGCTCATAGTGGTGATGAAGCGGTGCCATTTTAAAAATGCGCTTACCGTGTGAAATTTTAAAGTAACCAACCTGAAGAATAACTGAAATGCAGGTTGCAACAAGCATAACGCACATAACGGGAAGTAAAATTGCCATTTTTGAATATAAAGCAACTATTGCGATACATCCACCTAAGCCTAAAGCACCTGTATCGCCCATAAAAATACGTGCGGGGTATGTGTTGAATCTTAAAAAGCCTAAGCATGAACCTGCCATAAGCATTGAAAGAATTGAAAGTTGCTCACTTTCAGCAGAAACTTCAGTTGCAAGCAAGATAATTGCTGCCATACAAACGCCTTCAACAAGCGTCATTTTTGATGCAAGGCCATCTAAACCATCAGCAAGGTTTTCACCATTTACTATTGCAAGGATTACAAACATTGCAAAAGGTATATACCAAATACCAAAATCAACGTTGCCTACAAATGGAATAAAAATATCACTACCAATATATTTATAGCCGTACCATGAAACGATTAAGGCGATACCGAACTGACCGATTATCTTCTGATATGCCCTTAAACCTAATGAGCGTTTTTTGTAAATCTTAATAAAATCATCCAAAAAGCCTACAAGGCCATAGCCTAAAGTTGCAAGGACAGCAACAAGCGCAGGACCGCTGAAACCAAAGATTATTGCGCCTACACCGATGGCAATCATCATCATAATGCCGCCCATTGTAGGTACGTTCTGCTTTTTAAGGTGGCTTGCAGGGCCATCATCACGAACCTGCTGACCAAAGCGGAGAATTTGCATAAGTTTTATTACAATAGGTCCTATAACAAGACAAATTGCAAAAGCAACAAGAAACGCTACCAATGATTTTAACATAACTGACTCCTTTTATCCTTTAACGATCTTCTCAACAGCTTCTCTGTCAGAGAAATGGTGCTTTACGCCTTTGATTTCCTGATAATCTTCATCGCCCTTACCGCAAATGGCAATAACGTCGCCCTTTTGGGCTACGGAAAGTGCGTGCTTGATTGCAAGGAATCTATCGGCAATTCTTACGTATCGGCATGGATTTTCAAGACCTTTTTCAATCTGGTCAATAATATCCTCAGGTTCTTCAAAGCGTGGGTTATCGCTGGTAAGCACCATATAATCGCTTAATCTGCCTGCAATAGCGCCCATTATGGGACGTTTTACGGCATCACGATTACCGCCACAGCCAAAAACCGATATAAGCTTACCTTTTTTAAAGGTGTTAATTGAAGTTAAGATATTTTCAAGGCCATCAGGTGTGTGGGCATAGTCAACAATTACGCTGATGCCTGAATCGCCCGTATCAACAGCTTCAAATCTGCCGGGAACGGAGGAAAAGCTTTCAATACCTTTAATGGCATCGGTAATATTAAGCCCTGCCTTTAATGCACACCCTATTGCACAAAGAACGTTGGAAATATTAAATAAACCTGTTGTATTTGTTCTTACATTATATGTATTGTTCTCATAGGTTAATTTAAAAGTTGAATAGGTTGCGTAAATTTCAACGTCGGATGCTTTTAAATCCGCATCCTCTTTATATGAATAGGTTATATAAGGTATGTTCTTTTTTGTTAATTTTTTACCAAAGTCATCATCAATATTGATTATGCCGTTTTGCGAAAGGCTTTCATCAAAGAACTTCGCCTTTGCGTTTGCATAATTTTCCATAGTGATGAAATATTCAAGATGATCCTGGGTTAAGTTGGTAAAGCCTGCTGATTTAAAGGTCATACCCTCCACCTTGTGTAAATCAAGGGCATGGGCAGTAACTTCCATAACAACCCACTGTGCACCTTTTTCAGCCATTACTGCTAAAGCATACTGAAGCTCGATGGGATCAGGCGTTGTTGCGGTTAAAATTTTAATATCAAGCTTTTCATCATTAAGCCAAATACCGCCCGTACCGATAACACCGCACGAAGTTCCGTTTTGTTTTGCAATGGCGCGCACCATATAGGAAATACTTGTTTTTCCGTTTGTGCCCGTAACGCCAATCATTTTTAATTTTTGTGATGGATTGCCAAAAAACTCACTTGCGGCAAAGGACATTGCTACACGTGTATTTTCAACAACTATCTGCGGAATATCGCAATCAACCTTATGTTCAACCACCGCTGCTGCCGCGCCTTTTTCATAGGCAGAAGCCACAAACTTATGGCCATCCACCTGCGTGCCGTTTATTGCAAAATAAAGTGCGCCTTTTTCACATTTTCTTGAATCAATGGTAAGAAAGGTTATATTCTGATTTTCAGCACCGTTTAAAAATTCGGCATTTTTCAAAAAAATATCCTTTACAAGCATTTTATTCTCCTTTAATCAATACCGTAATAAGTTGTGGTGTCGATTTCCGTATCACCTTTTATTTTTACAATACTGTTTTCTTCAACCATTTTTCCTGCGGCAGGTACTTGTGTTAATACCGTTCCGCTTTTTTCGATTTCAACGATAACGCCTGAACTTTCAAGCATTGATACTGCAACTTCCATTGGCATACCCGTAACATCAGGCACCTGAACCTGCTTTTTAGTGCCATTATCAAGGGTGGGAGCCTGCATATATTGAAGCACCTTTTCCATAATCTGCCCTGCGTATGGTGCGGCAGTTACAGAGCCGTAATCATTATACATATCTGCTTCATCAACAGTTACTAAGACTGCAATCTGCGGATCATCAGCAGGTGCAAAGCCTAAGAAAGAGCCTACGTGCACGTTGGTAATAACCATACCATCGCGATACTTTTGCGCAGTACCGGTTTTACCGCCTATATTGTAGCCTTCAACCTGCGCATTTTTGCCGCCGCCAAATTCAACAACGTTCTGAAGCATCTGGCGCATTTGTTTACTTGTTTCTTCTGAAATTACTTTTCTTACTTCAACGGGTTTATTTTCAACAAGGACGTTTCCGTTATCATCAGTCATTGACTGCACAAAGTATGGCTGATAAAGTGTACCGCCATTTATAACTGCACAAGCCGCAGTTATAAGCTGTAAAGGCGTTACTGCTATTGACTGCCCGAAGGAGATTCTTGCAAGATCAGTATTTTTAACGTACTTAGGTGCAAGGATTATGCCTGATTGGTCGCTTGAAAAATCAACGCCCGTATTGGCATTAAAACCAAACTTATATAAATACTCATAGAAAGTTTCCTGCCCCATTTTAAGCCCCATCTGCATAAACGCAGGGTTGCAGGAGTTTTCAAGAACTTGGCTCATTGTCTGGTTGCCATGTGGCACAACGCGCCAGCATTTTATTTTTTCGCCATCAACAATATGATAGCCGGGACAATTAAAGGTTGATTCCGTTGTATACGTGCCGCTTTCAAGTGCCGCCGCCATTGTAAAAATCTTAAAGGTTGAACCGGGTTCGTAAGTATCAAGTATACAAGAGTTTCTTGAATATAACTTCTTTTCTTCACTTGAAAGGTTAGGATCGTAGTCAGGAAGGTTTACCATTGCAAGAATTGCGCCCGTTTTGGGATTCATTACAATACAGCGTACCGCTTTTGCCTTAGTTTCAACAAGACATTGCTCCATTGCGTTTTCAGCAAATGCCTGAATTACGTAATTTACCGTTAAATTAAGATTTACACCGTTTGTAGGATCAACATAGCGCTGGTCGCTACCGGGAATCTGCCCGCCTGAAACGTTGGTTGAAGAAATAAGTTTACCGGTAAGACCGCGAAGCTGTTTATCGTATTTAAGCTCAAGGCCCTCAGCACCAACTCCATCAACGTTTACGCTACCTAAAACCTGAGCAAGTGATGAGCCTTTAGGATAATATCTTTTTACGTCATCAACAAGATACAAGCCTTCAACATTGATAAGTTCAATATACTCAATCTGATACTGTTCAAGATGCCTTGCGATGGTATATTCGCCTAAAGAAGTTTCGGCATCATAATAAACCTTTTTATAGATGCTTTCATAAGAATATTTACCACCAAAAAGCTCAACAAGCATATTGGTGATGGTTTCGGCTGAATAGCCTGATTTGCTTAACGTTTTAGGTTTTACGTTAAGTGTTTTTGATGCACCGCTTATAGCAAGTGCTTCACCTGTTGCATCGTAAATTGTACCGCGTGAAGCCGCCACCGTTGAAGTGGACGTCCACTGCCCCAACGCCTTACGTTGAAGCCTATCTGCGGCAACTATCTGCCAGTAAAACAATGCGCCTACTATGATAGAAAAAGCCAATATCATAGCCAGGCACACGTAAAATAATCGATTTTTATATCTGTTAGCCTTTACACCCAACTTTTAATCCCCCTTCCAAGAGCGCTGAAGAAATCAAGTACGTTATCGTAGGTATTGGTACTTTCAACTACTACTGGCTCTGCCTCTTCTTGTACTGCAGGGAGAACTACTGTAATAACATTTTCTTCAGTTGGGTAGCTGAGGGCAAGCTGATTTTCGGCAATTTCGAAATATGAGTTAATCTCATTTCCTACTGAGCCGTCTTTTTCGGCAGTATTTACAAGAATCTGCAAGTCAGCCTTCGTTTTTGCAAGATTCCTGATTTCGCGGTTGTTGCTGTAAATTTCTGCGTTACGGGTTACAACAAGGAAACCCATAGCGGCAACGGAAACAACAAGCATGGTAAGTGCTACGAAGCGGGCAACTTCAAGAAGTCGGAGGCCAAGCGGT
>JAZOMK010000262.1:0-6066 GCA_045653985.1 Clostridia bacterium
CGGGACCACCTGTTGCAAAAACAACGTTTTTACAATTAAATAACGATAATTCATTTGAAATAGCATCAAGTGCAAGTACACCTATTACTTTATCGTTATCTTTTATAACCGAAATAACTATTTTATTATCATAAAGCTTAATATTACGCCTTATAGCTTCTGCTTCAAGTTTTTCAGTCATTTCCTTCGAAGTCAAAGGCCCAACCGACGTTGCTCTTGCACAAGGATCGTGATCCGTTTTATACCCAACAAATTCGCCAAATCTATTTGTAGGAAAAGGCACGCCAAGCTCACAGAGGTTTAAAAAACACCTTGCCGAAAGTGCCGCTTCACAAAGCGCATTATCACCATCAACACAGCCGCCCGCAAAAAGATCTTTTGCCATTGCCTGAATCGAATCAGGTGCATCACCTGCCATACCAAGTTTATAATACGTTTGCTTATCTGACCCCGTATTACGGCTTGTTCCTATATTTTTGCCTTCCGAAATCATAGCAACGCTTTCAACGCCAAATTGTTTTAAGCGGATTGCCGCATTATAGCCTGCCGCACCAGTACCAACAACAAGGGTATTTAATCTAATAATATCAATGCTCATATTTTCACCTATCAAAGTCTTCTAATATGGAATCCGCCATCTACATCAAGTGATTGTCCGGTAACATACGGAAGCGAACCTGAACAAAGCGCAAAAACCGCTGATGCAATATCTTCAGGTTTGCCCCAACGTTTTATGGGAAGAAGTCCACCATCAATAAGATTATCATACTTTTCCTTGACTTTTTCAGTCATGCCCGTTGCAATAATGCCGGGTCTGATTTCATTAACAGGTATACCATATTCAGCAAGTCTATCAGCAAAAAGAGTCGTTACCATCGAAACGCCTGCTTTTGAAACACAATATTCTCCGCGGCTAACCGAGCTTGTATATGCTGACATTGATGAAATATTACAAATATATCCTCTTATACCATCAACACATTCATTCTTAATCATTTCTTTTGCTGCAGCCTGCGTTAAAAACATTGTTCCTTTTGTATTGATATTCATAACAAAATCATAACTTTCTTCCGTCATTTCAAGAATATCATTTCTAACCTTCGGGGCAACGCCTGCAACATTTACCAAACCATCAATTTTACCAAAAATATTAATAGCTGTTTTTATTAAATTTTCTCTATCTTCTTTTTTGGATAAATCTCCCTTTATATAGTAAAAATTTTCACTATTTATTGTAACTTTATCATCATCAAGAATATCCATTCCTGTTACCTGATAGCCTTTTTCAAGAAAAAGTTTTGCACATGCTGCACCAATGCCCCCTGCACAACCTGTGATAATAAAATTCTTCATCTTACATTCTCCTTAAAGTAATTTTGATGTTTTTTGTTTTTGGCGCTTTATATTCAAAAACAACCCTATTCATTCTATCGGTATTCCATGCTTTAATAAGTTTTTCATCATTCTTAAACTCAACGGTTTCAATCAATAATTCAGCTGCTGAATCACTTTCAATAATAAACTCATTTCCAAGAATAAACTGATTATTTTTAATTTTAACATCGTGCGTTGTAATAAAATGCTCACGAATAATATTTTCATTATTTTTAAACTCAAAGAAATCAAAAACATCTATTCCATCATCAGAAAGTTTCATTTTTCTTTCAAGTTTATATAATCCTGCCTCTTCCGGATATGCTTTTTCAAAAGAAGCAACTGACTCACCGTTTTTATATTCAAACGCGGAAGCCTCATATTGAGGGCCTTGCTTTTGTTTAACATTATTTATTAATGGAAGATTGTGCCAATCAGAACGCATTGTCCATATGGTATAACGTTCAACACCAAAGGTCTGGCGGGTATACTCTCCACATCCCGGATCGCACAACACACACTTATTATTAAAGCAAGCAATAAAACTACCTACATCATTATGATTGTGTCCTTCGTCATTATTTCCGCCCTTAAAAGCATAATACCATTTATCATTTCTTTCAATCGAAACCTGCAAATCATTAAATAAAATGTGTGAATCCTGCTTTAAAGGCAAATCAAAAGGAATAGTTTTGCTGTAGATCATTTTCCACAACGTGCGTCTGCCTTTCTCTTCTTTTAACGGCTCATTCAAATCAATTTTAATCATATCCGATGCAACAGATTTAACTTTTTCATTTCCTATACGCTCACCTATCATATACAATAAGGATGATATCCCTCTTACATGCATAAGACAATCTGCGAAGTTAAAACAGTTACCATTTCCTATATAAGAATAGTAATCAAATAAAAAGATATTTTTCAGTTTTTCATCTGTATAAAAATTGATTTTACCATTAGTCGCAAGATACAACTGCTCAACAAATTCGAACAACATTCCACCAGAAACGCCCCAGTAGTTTGAACCCTCATCACAACCGCCGTCATCAGGTAACGTTTCATAAATTTTATTGACTTCAAAAAGCAATTTTTCAATGCCTTTGCAACGTTTTTTGTGGCTCATTTCTCTTACAAGAAAAACATTTAAAATGTTTGCAAGTATCCACGGATTCCAGTTATTAACCTTGTCTCTGTCATACCCCATCCACCACCAATCCGTGTGTTTAAGATATGGCTCAACTATTCTTCTGTCAAGTTCATACTCCATATACGATAAAATTTCAGGACAAAATTCATCAAATTCATCATAAAGAATATCGTAAATTACTGCAAGAATTGCCCCTGTATCACTGGCAAAAAGGTCGATATAATCACTTTGCGGAATTGGAATATTACAATACTGTTTATCAATGGCACTTGCGCCTAACCCGTGATTAATGTGTGCCGATACGCCCCAGAATGTTTCTTCGCAAATCGCAAAAATACCATTCACGATATCCGGCATAAATCTTCCCTTATGTTCAACAAGTTCTGCTTTAAGCAAAGCAACTAACGCACTTCTTCTCTTAAAATACGGCTTTTCCTGTTGTAAACGGTTACCCTCGTTTTTAAATGCCATAAAGTCAGTAGCAAGACAAACCGGCCAATTAAAACCAATATACTGTTCGGCATTTTTTATATAACTTTCATCATATTTATTTTCCCAGAACTCTCTATCTTTTGCAGGAGGAAAAATTTTGCCTGAAAAATCAAAATTTTCTAAATTATTTTCATTAATCCATTTGCGAAACATAAGTTTTTACCTCAATTAAATTTTTCTTTATAAAGTTTTGTATAAAGCGGATCTCTTATAACGCAACCTGGCGTACTTCCTGCACGCATAAGCTCAGTACATTTTGAGCAGGCAATACATTGCATTTTAACATCAATTTTCCCTTCATTTAAAATCTGCTTAGCAAAGTTTGGGTTAGCAAAAATCATTCTTCCAAATCCAGCAAATGCAAAATCATTATTTTTAATATAAGCCGCTGCTACATTGGGAGAAACCGCACCAAGATATGAAAGTCCCGATGAAATCAACGGCATATCCGGCACTTCTGCCTGAAGTTCTTTTATTCCGTTAAGCATACGCGCAACACCTTGTAACGGATGTTCTTGCGCAACATATCCACCTTTTGCAAAAGGTCTGTTCACATGGGGATTTACATAAGGATTTCCCATTGTAATATTTAAAATTTTAACACCCATATTATTAAGAATTTTTATAAGTTGTTTTGTTTCGCTGAGATCAACATCAAGCGAACCATCATTTTTCATTCCAAAGCCATATGGATATTCAAAACCATCATAAGCATTCATTCTTGACGTTACAATAAAGTTATTACTTGTACTTTCAATAGCACCTTTAATGCTTTCCCTTAAAAGTCTTGTTCTGTTTTCAAAAGAACCGCCATATCTGCTATTTTCACGTGTGAAAGCAGAAAGCAGTTCACTGTTAAGATATCTGTGGCAACACTTAATATCAACACCATCAAAACCGGCTTTTTCTGCAAGATACGCCGCTTTTACAAGTTCATCACGAACAATATCAAGCTCTTCATCATTTATTATTCTGCTTTTGTCTATGGGCTTATCTTTTTCAAAAATCGGATTATTATATGCAATTATAGGAGCGGACTCTCCGAAAGGTTTTGAATATCTGCCGGAGTGAGTATTCTGCATAATGATAATGGGCGCATAGCCATTTATTTTAATTGCAACTTCACGTATAAGATCGTTTAATTTTTTAAAAGCATCAACGTTGTCTTCACGTATCCATAACTGTCTAGGATTTGCTCTGCCTGTTTCCGTGCAAGCAGTTGCCTCAAACCAGATAATTCCAGCACCACCTTCAGCAAAACGAAGATATCTGCGAATAGTTAATTCGTCAGGTTCGCCTGTCTTTAAACCATCACAGCCTTCCATCGCCTGGCAAACAAGTCTGTTTTTTGCAACATGTCCCATAATCTCAAGGGGATTTTTCAACGAAGAAATATCATCCGTATATGGAAGAAGATTACCAAAAAACATATTCTCTTTTTCAAATTCTTCCTTATTTATATAAACTTTTCTGTCCAATTTTTTCACCTCAGTATATATCATATCGTATCACCAAACAAAATTCAATTATATTTTTTGTTATTTTATATGTAAATCTAGCTTTTTTTTAAAAAAATGCTATAATTTATATGTAAATCTTGCTTTAACCTTTTAAAATTAGCAAAATTTACATAGATTTTTATATCTTTATGTGTAAAAATTATTGTGGAGTGTGATTTTATGCCCGGCGCAATTATCGAAGACGCAAAATTTACCGATAATGTTTCAAGTGGTTATGCTTCGCATAGCCATAATTGCTACGAAATTATCTATATAAAAGAAGGCAAATTAACAATAAATATAAGTAACAAAACATACATTATAGACAAGCCTTCTTTGATCTTTGTAAGCAAGCTCGAACAACATTCGTTATCTGTTATTGGAAATGGATATAAACGTTATTATCTTTGCATTTCTCCTATACTAGCAAGTAATATGATACGTGACTATTCTCTTTTAACAATCCTTTCAAATAGACCTGAAGATTTTAACCACGTACTTGACGTTAGCAAAATTGAAAATGAAATGGACAGGATTTTTTCACAGCTTATTTTTGAGCACGAAAATCAACTACCATATTCATGTGAAAGACAATCCTCTCTTTTATGCGATTTGCTTATTGCAATTTACAGACTTACCCCCTCGCTTTTTTCAAGCGAGAATGATAAAAGCATATCTATTATTTGGAAAATCCAATGCAGACTTGAACAAAATTGCAATGAACATTTTTCACTTTCTTCGCTTGCAGAAGAATATCACATGAGCGCGTGTTACTTATCACATTTATTTAAAAAAGTTACCGGATATCCTTTAATGCAATACCTTACAATTTGCAGATTATCACTTGCACGGCAATTATTATCTGAAACAAATATGTCAATAACTGAAATTGTATACAACACAGGATTCTCCGATAGCAGCAATTTTTCAAGATTATTTAAGCGTGAAATGAAAGTTACACCCAATGAATATAGAAAGAAGGTTTTAAAATGAAAAGTATCTTTTTAGGCACACAGCAGAATCTCAACATTTATAAAAATTGCCTTGAAACATTAAAAAAAGAGGCTGACTTAGATGCAATCGTACACACAAAAGATGACGTAATATCCTCCCCCGAAAAGTTCAAAGATACTGAATTTATCTTTTCAACATGGGGGATGCCTGTTTTTACTTCTGAAGAAATTACAAAATATTTCCCATCATTAAAATGCGTGTTTTATGGTGCAGGTTCTGTTCAATTTTTTGCAAGACCTTTTCTTGAAAACAATATAAAAGTATTTTCCGCATGGGGTGCTAATGCAGTTCCTGTAGCCGAATATACGGTAGCACAAATTATTCTTGCAAACAAAGGATATTTTCTTTCTTCAAAAATAATAAAAAATCCCGAAAGCAGAAATCTTGCAACACAATATGCGTTTAATCTACCCGGAAACTATAATACTAAAATTGGTATTATCGGTGCAGGTATGATCGGCAGATTAGTAATTGATATGTTAAAAGCCTATAAGCTTGATATTGTAGTTTACGATCCATTTCTCTCAAACGAAAAAG
>JAZOMK010000263.1:0-2381 GCA_045653985.1 Clostridia bacterium
GGGAGTTTACAAAGACGTAAATGACCGCATTTTGCAAGTGATAGCAACAAAGGAAGCAAAACCCTGCAAAATTTTTGCAGGGTTTTGTGTTTGTAAGGGTTTGTCAGTGCTCTGAAGGACTCATTTGAGTCCTTCCTTAAACAAGATTAAGTTCACTACAAATAAATTCAGCCATAACCTTATAGCCTTTTTCGTTAAAATGCAAACCGTCATTTGATTGATAAATTTTTTCAGTTTCAGCATTAAACTCATCAAAAGCACCTAAATCGATAAGAGGTAAGCTGAGTTTTTCAGCAACGTCTTTTACAAATGCACGGGCTTTTAACACGTTATTTATGTATCCGCAATTTGAATATTCAGGATTCTCCGTTACGTGGGGCGGTGTAATCAACACGATTTTTGCCTGCGGTGCATCTTTCTTAATAAGGGATATAATTGAATAATAATCAGCGTTGCCCTGCACGTCATTTTCAAGGTCAAGCCCACCATTGGAGCCAAGCATAATTAAAACAATATCAGCACCCGTAACATCCACGTTGCCTGCATTATAATATTTCAAATAGCTCATGGATGTAAAACCGCACTTGCCGTAATTTAAAACTTCACAATTAAGCATATTTTTAAGAAAATACGGATAATTTTCTTCATGAACATTTGCAATGCCACTTTTGCCGAAAACACCGTAATCGCCTTCGGTAAGGCTATCACCTAAACAACATATACGCATTATTTTTCACCTTATCAATTCTTTTGGAATTAAATCATAATCAAACATAACCTCTGAATGATTTTTGAGGATAAGCTCCTTATCAATTACCTTTCCGCTTGATTTTTCGGTAATTTCACGATAAATCATTGAGTTTCTGTAGAATTTATCATTCTTTTTTGCAAAGTGATGATCTTCTTCAATAAGCTGATAACTATATGGCACTTCTTTTACTGAACGAAGTTCTGCGCAAAGAAGCTCGCCCTCAGTCCACAAGCAAAGCTGGAAATCATTTTCCGTATTATTTTTAAAACGATAGTCAACGTGATTATAGCTTACTGAAGTTCCTGCTGAAAAAGGCACGCGTTTACCTTCATCAGGTGCAAGGGCATCTGAGTGTTTATGAAATTCAGTTACCGTCAACGGGCTATGTAATACAAGCAAATGAATTGTGTTGCTTAAATTGCACAATCCTCCGCCAACGCCTGAAATAAGCTTATTTTTTATGATGATTCTGCCTTCCTTAAATCCTCGCCTTTTTGACGCTTTACCAATACGCCCCCAGAAAGAAAATTCCTCACCGGGCTTAATAATAAGTCCATTTATTTTTTTGCAGGCAATATCAATATTTACCGCTTTATTAAGTTGATGTTCAAGATTTACGCCCGGCGCGCGCTTAATCATATTTGAACTGTGTGAATATATAACGTTTGGCAGCTTCTCATTACTTACAGTTTTGGCAAACTTAACGTTACCGAATATATTTTTTAAGTGTCTTTTTAAATTTTCTTTCTTTTGTGAAATTGCAAAACAAAAAGGACTAATTTCACAGAACAGTTTTTTAGCCATTTTTTTCACCTTTTAAAATATCGCCTATTCTGTTACGAAAAGGGCTGAATTTATAAAACCAAAGAACAATTTTTTCAAGATTACGCTTAATGCCGATTTTCTTTTCAGTATCATAGCGCATATATTTTACAAGCACGTTATCCATACCGCATTTGTTTGCGCCTAAAATATCGGTAAAAATCTGGTCGCCTACATAAAGAGCCTCTTTCTTATCAACCTGAAGTACCTCAAGTGCCTTTAAATAACCCTGCTTTTGAGGTTTATCAGCATCAGGAATATACTTTGTATCAATGTTTTTTATAAAGCGCAAAATTCTTTCATCGCAGTTATTTGAAAGCAACAACGTTTTTAAACCGCAACTGTGAATTTCCTTAAAAAGTTGTTCTATCTCAGGCGTAGCATCCTCACCATGATGCACAAGGGTGTTATCAATATCAAATATAACCGCCTTATAACCCAAATTGTATATCTTTGAATAGTCAAGGGCGTAGACGCTTTCAACATATTCAAAAGGATAAAACTTTTTAAACATTTTCATTATCCTTTATATATTCATTTACTTCATTTACCTGATTGAGGAAATCGCCTGAAAACTTATTTTCAAAGAAAGCACCGCCTATTGTAATTGACCAGGGGTTAAGCTTCTTTAAAAAGTCAAGTTTTTCAAAACTTCCAATACTTCCCGCAACACAGACAGGCGCATCAACCTCTTTAACAAAACGCGATATAAGTTCATTTTTATCGCCCGTATATCTGTAGCCTAAAAGGTCGAAACCGGATACGCGTTTTTTAATATACTCCTTTGCCTCTTTGATTATGCTGTCAA
>JAZOMK010000264.1:0-3736 GCA_045653985.1 Clostridia bacterium
ACCTATCTTATTGGTGATGCCATTGAAGCAAGGATGTTATCTATCTCGCAGGACTATAATAAAGGCGCAACACTTTCCTTTGTGTTAATGATTCTTATCGTTGTAAGTACGTTAATTATGAATCACTACACCGATGATGAAGATTCTACAGCGGCAGGAGGTTTTGTAGCATAATGAAAAGCAGTAAATTTTATTTGACCTTATGCTTCGTGCTTCTTTACGCACCTATCGTTATACTAATATTCTTCTCCTTTAACGCAAACGAAAGTACAGGTGCTTTCGGCGGATTCTCATTAAAGTGGTACGAACAGCTTTTTGAAGACGAAATTGCAAAGGAAGCATTGATAAACTCACTTATTATTGCGGTATCATCTTCTATTGTTGCAACCTTTATCGGCACTTTTGCCGCATTGGGAATTTCAAAAATTAAAAAGAGATTTGTTAAAGACAGTGTAATGACTGTTACCAATATACCTATGGTAAACCCTGAAATTGTTACAGCAGTTTCAATGGCATTCTTATTTATGGGCGCACTTGCAACCTTTGGTTTTTCAGGTAGCGATGATACCCTTGATATGATAAGCCTTTTAATTGCCCATACAACTTTTGGCTTACCGTACGTTATTCTTTCCGTTTTACCTAAAATCAGACAAATGGATAAAACCCAGACGGAGGCTGCCCTTGATTTAGGCTGTAAACCATTGCAGGCATTTTATAAAGTAGAACTTCCACAGCTTATGCCCGGCATTTTTACAGGTCTTATTATGGCTTTTACCATGTCATTTGATGACTTTGTTATAAGCTACTTTGTACGTCCTAAAGCAACGGTGCAGACATTGCCTTTATACATTTATTCAATGACGGGTAAAGGTACTGTAACGCCTGATATGTACGCGCTTTCAACATTTATGATAATTGCCATATTTGCACTTTTGATTCTTGCAAACCTTGCAGGCTCAAAAAATGAAATAAAGGCAAAATGGCAGGCAAAAAAATTAAAAAGACGACAGGAGGCAATGAAATGAGAAAAATATTTTCGTTAATACTTGCACTTGTTGTTGTAACTTCGCTTTTTTCAGGCTGTAAGCAGGAAGAAGAAAAAGAAAAAATCGTTCTTAACGTGTTTAACTGGGGCGAATATATTTCCGATGGCGCAGAAGAACCTTGGGAATATGAAACTGAAGATGGTGAAGTTATAGAAATTCCTTATCTTGATATAAATGAGGAATTTGAAAAGTACTATAACGCAACCCATCCAGGTGTTGAATTGGAAGTTAATTACACAACTTATGCCTCCAATGAAGAACTTTATGCAAAAATGACAACATCGGAAGCATCATATGATATTATCATACCTTCAGATTATCTTATCAATAAACTTATTGACGAAAATCTTATCAGACCTATCAACATTGATAACATCCCCAACTTTAAAAACATAGGGGAGAAGTATCTTGCTGAAAACGTTTCCTACGTTATAAACGAAAATGGCGAAAAGGTGTTTTATTCAGCAACATATACCTTTGGCAAGGTAGGCATTATCTATAATAAAACTATTTTAGAGGAAACCTTTGAAGATTTTTCGCAGGAAGAATTTGAAAGCGAAGGCTGGGGCGTACTGTGGAATGAAAAATATAAGGATTTAGGAATCCTTCAGTTCAATAACTCACGCGATGCTTTTGCAACGGCGCAGTTTGTGCTTATGGCAGAAGATAATTATGATGGCGAAACAAGCTATATAAATAAACTTGTTTCTGAACCCGGTGGCGCAGAAATCTATGACAGAGCCCTTGAACTTCTTAAAAAACAGCAACCGTTACTTCAAAAGTACGTTATGGATGAAGTTTTCAATAAAATGGAAACGGGTAATGCTGCCATCGCACCTTACTATGCAGGCGACTATTTTACCATGACGTGGAACTGTGATGAAGATTATGAGCTTTGCTTGTTCTATCCTGAAGAAGGCTCAAACTCATTCCTTGATGCAATGTGCATACCTACAAGCTCAAAGCATCCTGAAATTGCTGAAGAATATATTAACTTCATGCTTTCTGTTGATGAAGATCCTACAAAGAGCATAGCGGCAATAAATGCTGAATATATCTGCTATGGTTGTCCTAATATTGCAGTGCAGGAAGATCCATATTACAAGTATTTTGTTGAAAACGAAATGCACGAGGATGGCTATGAACTTCTTTACGGTGAAAATTCCTTTAACGTTCAGAAGGAAGGTTTTATATGTCTTGATAAGGAAACACAGATATATCTTAACGAGCGCTGGGATGATTTGAAAATTCATGGCAGTACCTATGGCACAACGGTGCTTGTTGTATGCTGTGCGGTGCTTATTGTTACAATAGGTACGGTTCTTATAATAAGCGCAGTTAAAAAACGCAAAAATGCTAAGCATTGGGATTGAGGAAAGAGGTATATATGACCTGTTGTTTTACCGGCCACAGAATGATTGCCAAAACAGAGGTAAACGAATTAAAGGAAAAACTTTCCGCTTGCCTTTATAAACTTATTGATGAAGGCGTAACTTGTTTTATTGCAGGCGGTGCTTTGGGTTTTGATTCGTTGGCGGCTGAGGTTGTACTTGAAATAAAAAAAGAAAAGCCGATTTTTCTTGAAATAGCCGTTCCTTGCAACGGGCAGGAAAAGCACTGGACGGAAAAACAAAAGGCAAGGTACCAAAGCATCCTTAACCAAGCGGATAAGGTAAACGTATTGGCTGAAAAATATATTACCGGTTGTATGCACGCAAGAAACAAGTATATGGTTGATTCTTCTGACGTTGTAGTTGCATATTATCGTGGCAGGGTTGGCGGTACGCAACAAACTTATCTTTATGCCGAAGGGCAGAATAAACGAATTATAATTTTATAGTTTTTTAAGGTTCTTATGTTTAATTACATAAGAGCCTTTTTTTGTTCAAAAACGCGCAATATTTTTTTGACATTTGTTATACAATATGTTACAATGTATGATAAGGAGATTATACACTAAAAAAGAAAGGAAATTTTTTGTATGAAAAAACTTTTAAGCCTTTTGCTTGTTTGCATAATGGTTATGTCATGTGTAAACATAGGCGCAGTTTTTGCAGAAGAAAAAACAACAAACGTATCTGCAGGTAATGCAGAAGCACTTGATGAAATTCTCAATAATCAAAACGTTATACCTGTAAAGGATTCTACATTTGAATCAGGTACAACTACTTGGTCAGTACTGAGTAGCGGTAGTGTGCAGGTAGAATCAAACCCTAACGGCACAGGTAAGGTTTTAAGCTATGCAGGCTATAATGCAGGCTCAACTTGGTCAACACCTCAGCTTGACGTAAAAAATTATATCCAATCAAGTATTACTGAAGCTTGTGAGCTTTCTGTATATTTTGAAGTATACAGCACTGTTGCCTTTGATGCTTCTGTAAGAATCCGCACAACCAACGCAAGTGATTATTCAAAGTGCGAGGCTGCTGAAAAAAATTACTGTCTTTTAGGCTCTTTTTCGGTTGCTGCAAATACTTGGACACCGGTTGAGGTTAAAATGCCGATTACTGAGAACGACCTTTTAGTAACATCAGGCAAATGGAATCTTTGCTTGGATGGTATGGTTTCAAAGTTAAACAATACAAAGGTTTACTTAGATAACGTGTATATTGGTATTGCTTCACCAACTGACAGCCAGAATATGGAAATTCCTGAAAAAACAGCGATTACAAGAAGCAACTACACAAAAA
>JAZOMK010000265.1:0-3485 GCA_045653985.1 Clostridia bacterium
ATCAGCAATAGTAACTTTGCCAACCATCGTAATTACTTGCTCAGTAGCGCTTTCCCTATCATAATTTACATTTTTTGTATCCCATGTAATTTTGTTGCCATCGCTGGATAAAATCTTTTCACCATCAGCATATTGTACTGCAATTTTTTTAGGAAGTTGTCTTGAAATTTCTCTTGCAGTAAGATTGTTTTCAACCGTTAACTCATCAATAGCTTCAATACCAACAAGCGTATATGGTATATTTACTGTTACTTCTTCTGACTTAACACCTTCTAAATCATCTTCTGCCGTAATTGAAAGAATATAATATTTCTGTTCTCCCCCATTATCACAAGGATAGGACAACACAGTAGATGATACATCTTCTATTTTTTGCAATTTTTCATCAGCACAAAGCCATAATTCATATGGAGAGCTTTCAGGTGCTTCCCACGTAAATTCAACAGTATCTTTGCTTGAATCATAATTTGCAGTAAGATTTTTTATTGTGTATGCATTATTATCCACATTATCTGCCAAAGCAGTTATAGGAAATAACGTAACAAACACAAGCGTAATCAAAAGTAAAGCTAATAATTTACAGCTGATTTTTTGCGCTAAGTTTAATTTTTTCAATTCATTTCTCCTGATATAACGTCAGGGATAGCGCACATTTCGCTATCCCTTTCGAATTTTAATTAGCAAAATTTATTATTCTTCAATAGGTGAAGTATAGGGTGCATAATACTTATCAAAAAGTTCTTCAACCTTGCCATCTTCAACAAGCTTATTGAGAACAGTATTTAATTCTTCAACAAGTTCTTCATTTCCATTTGCAAGTGCAAAAGCATAAGGTTCAGTTGTCATAGCATCATCAAGAACTACAAGCTTAATATCCGAATTTTCAGCATTGTAAACTTCAACCATTTCGGCTGCTGTAAGGTCGTCAATTACCCAAGCATCAACTTTGCCGGTTACAAGAGCGGTCTGTGCATCTGCGTTTGCTTCATAAGCATCAACTGTGTAACCATTTGATGAGCAATATTCTTGAGCTGTTGTTCCTAACTGAACTGAAACTTTTTTACCTTCAAGGTCGGCCTTTGTTTTAATGCTGCTGCCTTCAACAACAACTATAGCCTGTGCAGCAAGGCAATAAGGATCTGTAAAAAGCATATTTTCTTCACGTTCAGGTGTTACAGAAATACCGGAAGCAGCAACTGAATATTTATCTGTGCTAACGCCGGCAAGAACAGCATCAAAGTTCATTGTCTGAAGATCAAGTTCGTATCCAAGTTCTGCACAAATAAGGTTAAGAATATCAATTTCAATACCGATAACATTACCATTATCATCATAATACTCAAATGGAGGGAAGTCAGGGCTTGTTGCAACTGTAAGTTTTTTCTTTTCAGTTGTATTGGTTGTATCTGTTGTTTCTGTTCCCTGAGCGCCAGTCTGCTCAGTTGTTGTGGTTTCTTCTGAGCCACAGCCTACAAAGCAAGCTGCTACCATTAACATTGCCATCATAATTGCTAAAATCTTTTTCATAATAAATTCCTCTTTCTTTTTATATATTATTTTTTTGATTTACATAATTTATTTGGCTTTCAACTGACTTAAATCCCGTACCGCCTTTACTTATACGTTTTTCAACACAAGTAACAAGGTCGATTTCGTTATAAAGATCCTCTTCAAAAAGTTCAGAGAACTCTTTATATTCTTTTAAAGTCAATGTTTCAAGCACCTTATCTTCTTTTATACATTTTGCAACTAATTCACCTGAAATCTTATATGCACTTCTGAAAGGCATACCTTTTTTAACAAGATAATCAGCAAGGTCAGTTGCATTTATAAAGCCTTTTTGTGCGGCTTTTTTCATATTATCAGCATTTGCTTTCATTGTTTTAATCATCGGTGCAAATACCTGAAGGCACATTTTTAAGGTATCACAAGCATCAAAGATGCTTTCCTTATCCTCTTGCATATCTTTATTATATGCAAGGGGTATACCCTTTAATGTTGTTAAAAGTGCCATTAAATCACCGTAAACTCTACCCGTCTTACCTCGGACAAGTTCTGCCATATCAGGATTTTTCTTTTGGGGCATAATTGATGAACCTGTTGTAAAGCTATCAGAAAGCTCAACAAACTTAAATTCCCAACTTGACCACAAGATAATTTCCTCAGAAAATCTTGATAAGTGCATCATTGTAATTGATATTGCCGAAAGCATTTCCAAACAGAAATCTCTATCAGAAACACCATCAATAGAGTTAAGACAGATGCCATCAAAGCCTAACTTTTCCGCCTCAAATTCACGGTCAGTATCATAAGTAGTACCTGCCAATGCGCAGGAGCCGATTGGCGAAACGTTCATTCTTCGTCGCATATCCAAGAATCTTTCAACATCTCTTAAAAACATCATTGCATATGCCATTAAGTGATGCCCAAAGGTTATGGGTTGCGCACGTTGAAGATGCGTATAACCAGGCATAATAGTTTCTTTATATTCGGAAGCCTTATCTGTAATTGATGAAATAAGGCTTCTGATATAACTTATTATAGTATCAGTTTCATCCCTTAAATACATTCTTATATCAAGGGCGACCTGATCGTTTCGGCTTCTTGCGGTGTGGAGTTTTTTACCAACATCACCAAGACGTTTCGTTAATTCCTGCTCGACAAACATATGTATGTCTTCACATTCCATATCAAATTCAAGCTTGCCATTCCGGATATCGGAAAGTATCTCGCCAAGACCTGCAATCAACGTACTTGCTTCATCAGGAGTAATTATTCCTTTTTCACCAAGCATTGCAGCATGTGCCATACTGCCTTCAATATCTTGTTTGTACATTCTTGAATCAAAATGTATTGAGGAATTAAAGTCATCGGCAAGTTTATCTGTCTGACCGGATGTTCTTCCTGCCCACATTTTTGCCATATTGCTGTCCTTTCTACCCCCTTCCCGAAAGAGGGGGGTACACATATTATAATAGTATCAGAGTCTTCCCAGCTCTCTCAGAGCCTGCACCTTGGTGGAAAGACCCCAGAGGTTGATGAAGCCCGTAGCCTGATTCTGGTCGTAGTCGCTCTCTTCGAAGGTAACGAGCTTCTCGGAGTACAGGGAGTAGGGAGAGGTGGTGCCGGCGGGGATGATGTTGCCCTTGTAGAGCTTCAGCTTCACGGAGCCGGTAACGAATTCGTTGGACTTGTTGGCGAAAGCGGTAAGAGCCTCCTGCAGGGGAGAATACCACTTGCCGTTGTACAGCAGATCTGCGTAGTCCACAGCCAGCTTCTGCTTCAGGTGGAGGGTGTCACGGTCAACAGTGAGCATCTCCAGCTGACGGTGTGCAAAGTACAGGATGGTGCCGCCGGGGGTCTCGTACACGCCACGGTCCTTCATACCGATGAGTCGGTTTTCCACGATATCAATGATGCCGATGCCGTTGGCACCACCCACCTTGTTCAACTCGGCGATGATCTGGGAAGCCTTCATCTTCTCA
>JAZOMK010000266.1:0-1663 GCA_045653985.1 Clostridia bacterium
TTATTGCCCTGCGGACAAACTCTGATACACTTTCACCGGTTTTTGCAACATAGTCGTCAATAGCAGCCTTGTCTTCAAATGTAAGCTTAACTCTTAATAAAAAATGCTTATCTGCATATCGCTTATCTGCCTTCTTTTGCGCCTCTGTTCTTGCCATACTTAACAACCTCGTAAAATTTTTAAAATAATTTTTGAAAAAAGCATTGACATCGGAGCACCGATATGATATTATACAGATAACGGAGCACCGATACTTTCGTTAAATTAAATTGAATAACTAAAAATACGGTGTTACATAAGAGCGGCAACTCTTACGTAACTATGCAGGTGTCACTACCACCAACACAACGGAATAATTCCGCACCGCCTAATTATTATAACTATATTTTCGTGATTTTTCAAGTAGTTTATTAATAATAGGGCAGTGAGAGTATTGAATTGTCTTTTCAAGTACTGTGCAGTGGTTTCCTGCGCAGTACTTTTGTTATTCCTATCAATTAGAAAAGGAGTAAATATTATGCAAGAAAAGAAATTCTACGATGTTAATGACGTTTCTGTTTATATGGGTATTTCTATCCCTATGGCTTATAAGATAATCAGAAAGTTAAACAATGAGTTATCTGATAAGGGTTATATTACAGTTTCCGGTAAAGTAAACAGAATTTATTTTGAAGAAAAAATTTATGCTGGTTGCAGTGTGAAAGGTGGTGTTTCTTAATGCCGGCTTATAAAGATGATAAAAGTAATTCTTGGTTTTTAAGGTTTTCGTATAAGACTTGGGATGGTCAATATAAAAAAACAACCAAGAGAGGCTTTAAAACTCGTAAGGAAGCATTGGAGTGGGAGCGTGAGTTTTTAACTCAAAAAGCTGGTTCTGTTGATATGTTGTTTTCAGCTTTTGTTGACTATTATTTGGACAACATGTCTCCAAGACTTAAAGAAACCACTATGATAACCAAACGATCCATCATTGAAAGTAGCATATTGCCTTATTTTGGCGATAAAACTATAGGCGAAATTAGCACCCAGGATGTGTTGCACTGGCAGAATGCTCTTTTGCGTAAGGTTGATTCAAATGGTAAACAGTTTTCAAAAGCCTATTTAAAAACTTTACATAATCAGTTAAGTGCAATATTTAACCACGCTGTTAAATATTATAACCTTTCAGAAAATCCTGCGAAATTGGTTGGTAATATGGGGGACGATAAACACGTTAAGACAGAAATTTGGACAACTGACGAGTATCTTCGGTTTGCTGAAGTGATGATGGAAAAACCCGAAATGTATTATTGCTTTGAAGTTTTATATTGGGCAGGTCTTAGATTAGGTGAAATGTTAGCTTTGACTATAAGTGATATAGATTTTTCTAATAAGGTTATTAGTGTAACTAAAACATTAACGAGAATTAATAGGAAAACAATTGTAACGGCACCTAAAACACCCAAAAGCATCAGAAAAGTTGTAATGCCCGATTTTTTGTGTGATGAGCTTAAAGATTACGTTGCATCTATTTATGATGCACAACCCGATGACAGACTTTTTCCTATTTCTAAAAATAAAGTTGAACGTGAAATGAAAAGAGGTACCGAAGCCAAAGGCTTGAAACGTATAAGAGTTCACGATTTGCGTCATAGTCACGTTTCTATGAAGTCGGAGGCCAAGC
>JAZOMK010000267.1:0-1680 GCA_045653985.1 Clostridia bacterium
TGATGATATAAAATTCAACGTATGGCTTTTTGATTCAGGTAATTACGTTGCTGATGAAAACGGTAAGCGTCTTGGTTACGACAGCGTAAATGCCGATCAGGTTGAATGGTATAAGGAAACAAGTGAGATGCTTGAAAAGCAGGCAGGAGAAAAGGTTTATTCTCTTGCTTTTCAACATATTCCTGTTGGTGAAGTTTATATGGCTATGTTCCCTGAAATTCCCTTTGAAATTCCTGAACTTGTTGAAACATACAACAACGGAAAGCACTATCCCATCATTGCTCCTAACACAAGTAAATTCTCAGGTCATATGTTTGAGAATCCTTCACCCGGTGTCTTTAAACAGGATCAGGTTGACGCTATGAAAGAGCGTGGCGACGTGCTTGGTATTTATTGTGGACACGACCATATAAACACCTACGAGGTCGAATATGAAGGTATTATTCTTGGCAATACACCCGGTGCTACCTGTCACTCTTACGGTAATGAAATGACAAGAGGCAGCAGACTGTTTGTTATTAACGAAGATGATACTTCAACGTATTCAGCAGAAGTTATAACATATAACGATCTTGCTCTTGAAAACGACGATTTTGCAGCAGCTATCGGTAAATCAAAGTTTGAGGCAGGATTCTGGGTGTTTATTGATAATTTCCTTCTTCTTCTCAAAAATATATCAGCTCTTGCTATTGTTTTAATTGAATCATTAGTAGCTTAAATTGAAAAATCCCTTGAGTTTCATCTGTGTGATTCTCAAGGGATTTTTTAATATTTTGTTCGAAGACCTTTAGGATAATGATTTTTGGCTTTACCGTTGCTTACTTTTGCACCACCTACAGAGCAACCGTTAACCGTCACAACAGCCCAACCGCTATCGCAATCGGCAGGTATTTCTTCTCCGTGAAGATATCGTTTTAATTCATCTGAATTGATATCAAGCTCAATTTTTCGCTTGAAATGCTTTCCCAGAGCCATAAAGAACTGATGGTGAGGTTGAATATAGTTCTTTTTAATTTCACCAATTGTAATACCGCACAAGAAAGCAGTACCTTTAACTACGTCAAAGTCGGGGTTAAAATATATCGGATTTCCGTTATATATTTTTACGTTTTCTTTATTGTATTCAATCAGCACGTCATCAAGAAAGTCGAATACTGCTTTGTCAACTTTTACGGTTTTGATATTAGCTTTTTTATATGAATTATCAGAGGATAATGTATTGTGGAGTACAGCCATAAACTGTCCTTCGCCACGTGATTTATGAGGATAAAAACGACGTGTTAAATTGATATTTTCTGTTTTACATCCGTCAAAAACTACTCCGTCTGACGTTGCTTTCTGTACTCTGTCAGTTACAGGAATTAATTCAAATTCAGGGTGCTTCTGAAGAAACTTATCTATTATCATTTCGTTTTCTTCGAGTGAAAAAGTACAGGTAGCATATACGATATATCCGCCGTATTTCAAAGCTTTAACGGCATTATCAAGTATTTCTTCCTGCCTATCGGCACATAGAAGCACGTTATCTTTACTCCATTCATCAATGGCTGTATCATCTTTACGGAACATACCTTCGCCAGAACAGGGGGCATCAACCATAATCATATCGAAAACAGCAGGATAGTGTTGAGCAATTTTTGCAGAGTCCATACAGGTTGTTATAGTGTTTTTTAATCCTAA
>JAZOMK010000268.1:0-1890 GCA_045653985.1 Clostridia bacterium
ATGACACAATCGGAACTTGCTGAACGTACAGGACTTACTCTCTCTTATATCAGTCAGTTAGAAAGTCCAAATCTCCCATATTGCCCATCTATAAAATCTCTTTTTACTATCGCTAAAGCATTGGGCGTAAAAGCATCAAAAATAATAGGTGCCTGACGGGCAATTTCAGCAACGTTATTACTGCAAGCCTCAAAAAGGAAGGATTCTTTTACATTCATTTTACTTTTAAGGGTGCTGTAAAGATAGGTTGAAGCCTCGCCCCCATCTTCATATAAAAGGGCGTTTCTTATGGCTTCTTTACCGAAGTTAAAGGCGCTTCCCGGATCACCAAACACGTAACCCCAACCGCCAACAGTTTTAAACTTTTCGCCATCTTTCTTTAAAAGAATAGTACCTGTGCCGCAAATTAAAGCAACATCGCCCTCTGCGCTGAAAAGTGCGCTTACGCCATCAGAATCAACCTGAATATCAATATTTTGATAGCGCGTTTTAAGTCCTGAAGTCAATTCATCATAATTATTGCCCGCAATGCCCACAAATATGGCTTTAACAGCCTTACCAACCTGCAGGCAAAGGTCGATGCCCTCAAAAAGAATGTTAAGGGCGGCATCAATACCGATGGTTGATGAATTACTGCCGGGCAATTTAAAATTCTTTAAAACCTTGCCCTCTGATGAAAACAGCGCAAATTCCGTTGAAGTGCCACCGCCATCAACACCAATCATATATATTTCTTGGTCTATTTCCTGCTTTTTTAAAAGCTCGTCAACAGAAACGTTAAACACCCTTGCAAGGTTGCAAAGATTTTCAACATCAGGTAAAGTTGAACCACATTCCCAGCTTGAAACCGCCTGAAAACTTACAAAAATTCTTTCGGCAAGGTCCGTTTGCGTCATGCCCGCTTTTCTTCTGTAAAACCTTATTTTATCTGCCAAACTTTTAGGATCTAACATTAAAACTCGATTCCTTTCACAAATACGTTTTTAATATCCGCATTATCATCGCATATGATTATATCTGCATTTTTGCCGTTTTCTATTGTGCCTGTATAAGAAATAATGCCCGTAACCTTTGCAGGGTTATATGATGCCATTTTGCTGATTTCATTTAACGACACGCCAAGCTGGCGCATCTTTTTAGCGCCATAGCCTAAGGAGAAGCAACTGCCCGCAATGGTATTTGTGCCTTTTATCAATGCAACACCGTCTTTTACTGTTTTCTCAGCATTATCAACAAAATATTCGCCATCAGGTAGACCTGTAACGTAGCCTGCATCAGATATCATTATCATTTTATCTGCGCCCTTCATTTTATATATAAGCTTAACCGTAACGGGTGAAAGGTGTACCATATCGCAGATGGCTTCGCAGGTTACGTTATCGTTTGTAAGCGCCGCACCTAAGATGCCCGGTTCGCGGTGGTTATACCCTACCATTGCGTTAAAGGTATGGGTTGCATTTTTGATGCCCGCTTCTATGCCCTTTGTCGCTTCTTCGTAAGTTGCAACTGAATGGCCCATTGACATTACAACACCCCTTTCAACACCTGCTTTTATAACTTCTGTTGCATTTTCTTTTTCAGGGGCGATAGTCATAATTTTTACTAAGCCTTCAACAGCATCAAGCATTTTATATAAATCTTCTTTTGTACACTTTAAAAATTCACCTTTAATTGCGCCGCGCTTGCCCTCTGAAATAAACGGGCCTTCCAGATGCACACCGCCAATGTTTGCACCCTTTAAATTTTCTTTTATTTTTTTATCAATTAACTTTAATGCTTCAACCGTAAGGTCAACACCGCGTGCCGAAACTGTAGGAAAAACCGTTGTAACACCTTCTTTTGCACAGTATAAAAGAGCATCTGAAATATCTTTATCCAAGCCGTATGCAA
>JAZOMK010000269.1:0-1366 GCA_045653985.1 Clostridia bacterium
TATGGCTTAAACCACAGATTTTTCAGATGAACCCCAGCGAAGATGTTGTAAATATATTATTCCTTGATGAAATTTCTGCAGCGCCACAATCAGTACAAGCCGCGGCTTATCAGATTACCCTTGACCGTGTTGTAGGCGAGCATAAATTACCTGATAACTGCATAATTATTGCGGCAGGTAACAGAACTACTGATAAGTCAGTAGCCTTCAAAATGCCTAAAGCGCTTGCAAACCGTCTTTTGCATCTTGAAGTTGAAGGTAGTTTTCAATCTTGGCAAAATTGGGCAGTTAAGGCGGGTGTAAACCCCAAAGTACTGGGCTTTCTTTCATTCAGAACTGATAAATTATTCGGTTTTAACCCAAATAATGACGACCTTGCTTTTGCAACACCGCGTTCATGGGAAATGGTAAGTAACATTTTAAACAACGTTTGTGATGATGTAAATGCCATCTTTCCTCTAATATCGGGACTTATCGGCAATGGGCTTGCTTATGAATTCCGCACATGGTGTCATTCAAATGCAAATTTACCTAATACAGCAGATATCTTTATGGGTAATATAACGGACGTACCCAAAGAAGTCGACCTGCTTTATGCTATTGTTTCATCAATGATTTCCTACGCAAAGGACCATAGATATGATTCTTTCCAGATTGGTAATTCCCTGCAGTATGCTAAAAACTTACCTGCTGATTTTATTTCGCTATTGATTGATGGTTATGAAGATATTGAAGACAACTACATTGAATTTTTAAGCCAGATACCTGAATCTTATTTACTCAGCCAAAAACGAGGAATATGCAGAAATGGATATGCTTGATAAAAGAACCATCGACATAATAAATAGGTTAAAAAACGCAAAACTCTCCCTTTTAATAAAACAGCCTTTTTATGCACTTTTGCTGTTTCAAATGAAGTTTTCTTTAGATACAACTTGCGAAAATGCTTATACTGATGGTACGCGCATTGCATTTAACCCTGATTTTTTAGATAAAATTTCTGATAAAGAGCTTGAGTTTGTTCTTATGCACGAAGTTCTGCACGCCGCATTGGGGCATCCTTTCAGAACGCAATCGGACTATGACCTTGAATGTTACGATAAAGCCTGCGATATCGTTGTAAATTCAAACATTCTTCATAGTTTTAATAAGGACATACGCAGAATCACCTTGAAAAATTTTGGGGTTGCCACACATAAAACGCCCAGCAATAAAGAAGGCGTTGATTGTACAGTAGAAGAAGTGTATGACGAACTTATCAAGATATACGGAAAAACAAAAAAGAACGAGAATATAAACATCCAAAGCACTGCCGCCAACAATAAAACAAGTAATTCTATAAGTAATACAATGGAAAAATGTGAAA
>JAZOMK010000270.1:0-1819 GCA_045653985.1 Clostridia bacterium
ATTTCATTCATAGGCGGTATTGATAAGCACGTTATCAGAAAAACAAAAGCAGATATTGACCGCGAACTTGAATATAAGATGCAGGATATAATGATGGATGGCGGAATTGTTTTTGGTCTTGACCACCGCATCCCTAATGGAACAAGCCTTGAAAACTACATATATTACGTTGATCGTGCACGAGAGATTCTTAATCTTCCTGATTTCCGCACCTGCGAAAATTGTTGGGGACGAATGGCATTTTAAAAAAATCGAGGCTTTTATGCCTCGATTTTTTACACCAACTGATATTTATTTATATAGTCCATTATTTTTATTTTTTCATCAAAGAAATATGCCGTATAATAGCACGCTGTGCGGTAAAGCTCTTTTATCTGTTTTTCGGTAGGTTTATAAATAAAAGGGTCATCACCTGAATAAATTTTTCTTAAATAATAAAGGCAACCGCCCGTTATAACTATATGCTCGCAATTATTACACTTTAAGCAAGCCACACCACCTGCTTGCGGTGAAAGACAAACAAGGTCCTCCTCACAGCCGCAACCGACGCATTTATTAAGCTCAGGCTGATAACCGAATATAGAACAAAACTTCATCAAAAACACTGCTACGGTATATGCTAAAGGAAAATCCCCGCGAAGCTTATGAAGGCTATCAATTAAAAGCGAGAAAAGTTCAACGTCGCCCTCATTTTCTGAAACCGCCTTTTCGGTAATTTTTAAAAGCATTGCCGCAAAGGAAAGACGGTCAAAATCTTCACGCAGTTCATGGAAAGAGTCAATAGAATCATAGCCCGTTACGGTATATCTGCCGCGGGTTTCAGTTAATATGTAAGTGCCGAAAGCGAAAACTTCACTTCCTGCACGGAGCTTGGAATTTTGCTTTTTTACGCCTTTTACGGAAACGGTAACTTTTCCTTTTACAGGTGAAAAAAGTGTTAAAATGCGATCGTTATCCTTAAAATCAACTTTATTAAGGACTATCGCCTGAATTTTTAACTGCTCCCCCATTTTTATTCCTTTCCCTTAAAATTCCGCGTGCCGTATAGTAAGACGGATCACCCGTTTTTAAAAACATTTTCATTAAAGCTTTATCAAGTCTATCATCCACAAAAATCACCCTTTGTTATTTTGGGTGATTTTGATTTTTTTATTCGGTATATCCTAAATCTTTTAATGCGTTATTTGAGTTGCGCCAATTATCGCGAACCTTTACGAAAATTTCAATATAAACTTTGGCATCAAGAAGTGCCTCAAGTTCCTCTCTTGCTTCCGTACCAATTTTTTTAATCATTGCGCCTTTCTTGCCAATGATTATGCCCTTATGAGATTCCCTTTCGCAGATAATATCAGCGGTAATGCGGATATTGCCGTTATACTGTTCCTGCATGGCTTCAATAGAAACACCAATGCCGTGGGGAATCTCATCATTAAGATTTAAAAGTGCCTTTTCCCTTATAATTTCTGATGCTAAAAATCTTTCAGGGAAATCGCACACCATATCCTCAGGAAAATACTGCGGGCCCTCAGGAAGATGCTCTTTTATAACCTTTAAAAGTTCATCAGTACCCTCACCCGTTTCAGCCGATACGGGTATAATCATAACGTTATACTTTGCAAGCTTTGTTAAATATGAAAGCACAACTTCCTTTTCAACACAATCAATTTTATTTAAAACTATTGCGCAAGGCGTGCCTGAAGAAGAATATTCTTCAATAATATGTTCATCAGTTGAACCGATTGGCTGAGTTATATCAAGCATAACGCAGGTAAAATCTGCACCGATTGCCGCTTCTTTTTGTGTTTTAACCATGAACTCA
>JAZOMK010000271.1:0-1967 GCA_045653985.1 Clostridia bacterium
GTCAAGGCTTGTTTTCTGCGGTGCTTGCTCAATTTGTTTTTTAAAGGGAATTGTGCCTTTTGAAAGAGATATAACGTCGCGGATTCTGTTTTTTACAGCATCTTTTTCAAAGGGCTTTGCTATGTAATATTTAGCGCCTAAACTTAATGCACGGTATACAAAGTTCTCCTGTGCCAATGCTGAAATAATGATGATTTCGGTTGAAATGTTATGCTCACAAAGATATTCCATTACGCCAAAACCGTCAAGCTGTGGCATTATTATATCAAGTAACACAATGCTGGGTTTCAGACGGTTTATCATTTCAATGGCGCACATACCATTGGCGGCTGTGCCGATAAGTTCAACTTCGGGCATTTCTTTGATTATGTTGCTTAGCTTGTCCCGTATTTCCTGGACGTCATCAACAATCAAAATTTTGGGTTTTTCTGCTTCATTCATAATTTTTACTCCTTTTTTCTTGCAATAACAAGTATTTCTTTAAATTACTTACATATTTTACCATTTTTAAAATTAAAACGCAAGTAATTTAGCAAAAAATACCAGAACTTTCGCTCGACATATTTCTTGTTGAACTGCATTTTTTAAGGGAAAAAGGAATGAACAGGTCAGAAATTATAATAAACGGAAGAAATTTTTGCGGTTTTCCAAAATACCCTCAGCGCGAAGTTTGCTGATTTCTTGTGAAAGCCCGCTTCGGTCAACCTCAAGGTAGTCAGCAAGCTCTTGGCGGTCGTAAGGAATTGTAAATTCATTGCCATGTTGCTTTGAAAGTATATCAAGGTAAGCCAATAATTTATCGCGGGTGGTACGCTTTGAGCATATTTCCATTTTCTGATGAAACAATATAGTCTTTTTTGCAAGGTCCTTCATTAAATTAAAAATAAGCTGTTGGTGGAAACCGCAATTATTGCTGCAGGTGTGCAAAATGTGCGAACAATCAATAAGCATAATGTATGAAGGCTCGTTTGCCGTTACCGAAACGGGAAGATAATCAGCCTCGGCACAAGCAAAAGCCTCGCCAAACACGTGTGAAGGCTCAACGTTATTTAAAATACTGCGGTTGCCGTAAAAATCAACTTGTGCAACCTGAACTGAGCCTGAAAGCACAATTCCAATATGCTTTATTTTGTCGCCTTCGCGAAAGATAGTGTATTTTTTATCAAAAAACAGCACTTTTGCGCCTAAGCAGGAAAGCATCCGTAACAGATTTTCATTATTTATGCCGTGAAAAAGCGGGCATTTTTTTAAAATTTCAAGATATTTTTCCATAAAAAACCTCGTTTTGTTGAAAATTCAACATACTTTACCGCTAAATTATACTATAATTAAGGCACAAAAGCAAGGGAGAAATTAAATGATACGAAAAATAATCACAATAGATAAAGAAAAATGTAACGGCTGCGGCTTGTGTGCAAAGGCTTGCCACGAGGGCGCAATAGAAATGATAAATAATAAGGCTACGCTTGTGCGTGAGGATTACTGCGATGGCTTAGGTGATTGCCTCCCTGCTTGCCCCGTAAATGCCATTTCTTTCGTGGAAAGGGAAGCGCTTGAATATAATGAAGAAGCGGTAAAAAAATCAAAAGCAGGTAAAAAAATTACTTGCCCCGGCATAAAAGCAAAATCGATGTTGGGATATAATGAAGAAAAATCGACTATAAGCAGACTTTCTCAATGGCCGTGCCAGATAAAGCTTGTACCTGCAAACGCACCGTACTTTGATAATGCAAATCTTCTTATTGCGGCTGATTGCACCGCTTATGCTTATGGAGATTTTCACGAAAGGTTTATGAAAAATCATATAACGCTTATCGGATGCCCCAAACTTGATATGTGTAACTATGTTGATAAGCTTTATGAGATAATAAAAAATAACGATATTAAAAGCGTAAAGATTGTGCGTATGGAAGTTCCTTGTTGTGCGGGGATAGAAAAAGCGGCAAAAACAGCATTACAAAAAAGCG
>JAZOMK010000272.1:0-1943 GCA_045653985.1 Clostridia bacterium
GTATTTCCAAATGGTTTTGCGCCTGCAGGTATAGTCGGAATCTGCACCATGATACAACACTTAACAAATATATCAATCGGCTATTTTTCATTGATTGTAAACATTCCGCTTTTGATACTTGCTTTTATATTTTTAAAAAAGGATTTTGCAGTAAAAACCGCCCTATACGTTGTTTTCTTCTCTCTTTTTAATATTATTTTAAAGGATGTAGACCTTTCATCATTCAAATATCAATCAGCCACCATGCTTGCCCCCGTTGCGGCAGGTACAATACGCGGAATTTTATATTATCTCACCTTAAAACTCGATGCTACAAGCGGTGGCACAGACATTGTTGCCGCACTTATTAAGAAAAACAGACCTTATCTTAATTTAATGAATGTTATATTTGCTATAAATATCGGTGTTGCACTTCTATCCTACCCTGTTTACGGCTTTAATATGGACCCGGTTATATGCTCAATTATCTATTCCTTTGTAACAAGCACAATTTCAAACAACATCCGCGCAGGTGAACATAAAATGATAAAATATGAAATCGTTTGCGATAATGCTGATACCCTTTGCAAAGAAATTTTTGATAAAGTGCACCGCACCGCAACGGTTATGGATGCAAAAGGTGCATTCTCAGGCGAAAATAAAAAAATGGTTGTCTGCGTTGTTGAAAATAAAAAGAGCTTCATATTGGAAAGCCTTTTAAATAAGAATACGTTGTATATTAAAAGTGTGGTTAATGATGTTGTATAAAACCTATTCTGCGTTCTTCAGATAAATTACCGTTTTAAAGGTATCATCATTTGAGAAAAAGACCACATCACCGTTATAGCGTTCAGCAATTCTTTTCATTGAATATATGCCATAGCCATGGTTATTGCCATCGTTTTTGGTGGTTGCAAGGGTGGTAACATCAATTTTGCCTTTTATGGGATTTGTAATGGTAACTATCATCTGCCCATAATTTACACTTACTGAAATTTTTATTACCTTTTCGCCTACAACATCTTTTGCGCCTTCAATGGCATTATCAAGTGCGTTGCCGATAAGCACAGAAAGGTCGGTACTTTCAAAATTCATTGTGCTTATGCGGTAAAAGTTACACTCCAACAAAATGCCATATTCACAAGCAATTTTCATTTTTGAACCAATAATAATATCAAGGGCGCTATTGCCTGAGTTTACGCTGTTATTTTCTTTTTGCGCATCAAGCTCACACAAAAGCCTGCTTTTAAGGCGGGAAGTATCGCCATTTTCAAGCTCATCAATTACGCCTAAAAGGAAGTTTTTATGGTCGTGGCGCAGACGCCTTATTTCCTCATTACTGTTGCAAAGTTCCCTATAGCGTTCCTCTTGTTTTATAATAAGTTCCTCTGACAAAATAAGTTTTTCTTTATCTAAAATGGCTTCGTGCATAGTATCAAGAAAGAAAAATATCATAACATTGCTTATAAACAGCAACGCAATGCCTGAAAATGCCAGCACGCCCGTTGTTTCATTGAAGCCGCATATATAGGAAAATAAAGTTGCTGATATTAAGATGCTTGCAATGGGTAAGGTAAAAACAAGCAGCCATCTGCCATCAAATTTATTTAAAAATACCCTTTGCTTTGCAGTTTTTATGATGTATGCAATAAAATAGCTTATAAAGCGTGAAATTATCAAGCCTGCAAAATATGATATGCCTGAAACAGTTTCACCAAAACTCATTTTGAAAAATACCATCATAATTATACCGGTTAGCATTTCAGCCAATATTTGTATGGCAACGGCCGCAAAGGTTAAAAAAGCTGAAAGGTACCACTTAAATTTGTATGCAAGGGAAATTACAAATGACGAAAGTATCAGCGTAGATATTGAAAGTATTGCGTTTTCAAAAAACGCGGTTACGCAGAAGGTTAAAATTACAGGTATAATGTGATACAAGCGCAGTTTTATTTTATCAGAAA
>JAZOMK010000273.1:0-4888 GCA_045653985.1 Clostridia bacterium
ACAATGGAAAAATGTGAAAAGAATGAAACTGCTTCAACTGAAGAAATTAACGAAACAGAAGATTTTTCAGATAACAATGAAACCGAAGATTCTTCAGATAACGATGAAAACGAAGATTCTTCAGATAACAATAAAACCGTAGATTCTTCAGATAACGATGAAAACGAAGATTCTTCAGATGATAACAGTGCTGGAAGTGCTTCCGACACAGATGCTTCTAAATCAAATTCCAACTCTTCAAATTTGAAAACAATGAAAGGCAATACCGTCGCAAATGCTTCTATTCCAAGTCCCAGTGCTTCAAGTTCAAAAACGATGAAAGCCAGTCCCGTCGCCGGTGTTAATGGTCCTTTATGCAACTTAGAAGACTTAATAAAACAGCTTAAAGCAAAAAACCAACAGCTTCAAGAAAAATACAGTGATGATTTATTAGCAACAAAGAAAGATGCTATAGAAAAAACCCTTGAAGTATTGGATGACCATTCTTTCTGGCAAGGTGATGATGAAAACAACTCTTTGCGCCTCAAATGGGAATCTATCATCATGGAAAGCACTAATTTAACCATGGAAAAGGAAGATAGCCATTGTGGTTATGGCGGACCGCCTATGTGTGCAATACGTAAATTTAAACAGTTAACACAACCTGAAGTAGATTGGCGTACCGTATTAAACGAATTTATTCAGGAAGAAATAAACGATTACTCTTTTTCACCGCCTGACAAGCGTATGGATGATTGTCCCTTCTTTTTACCCGATTTTAACGTAAAGGAAGAATCAATCAAAAACGTATGGTTTCTTATAGATACGTCAGGTTCTATTGGTGATAAAGATATAGCGGCAGCCTATTCTGAAATTGTCCACGCAATAAATATGTTTGATGGAAAATTAGAAGGCCTTTTAAGCTTTACGGAAGTGTTTGTTACAGAGCCAATACCGTTCTGTTCCATTGAAGAATTGCTGGAAATTAAGCCTGTTGGTGGCGGTGGTAACGACTTCTCTGCAATATTCCGTTACATGAATGAACATATGACAGATAATCTGCCAACCTCCATTGTAATTTTGACTGATGGATATGATACTTATCCTCCTGAATCAAGTGCATTGGGCGTACCTGTTTTCTGGTTATTAAACAATCAAGATGCACCGCCTCCACCATGGGGCAGATATGCACGATTTAAAGTAAATGCTTAATGCACCAAAATAGGTGCGTAGATTTTTGTATAATGTTCTTAGAAAATAAGCAAAGGGGAAATATAAATGAACAAACTTTTCAGAATGAGAGAACTTGTTGAACTTATAAACGATGCCGACAAAGCCTATTTTGGCGAAGACAAACCTATTATGAGTGATAAAGAGTATGATTCATTGGTAGCAGAACTTACAGAAATCGAAAAAGATACGGGAATTCGCTTAAAAAATTCACCTATCGGTAAAGTTGCAGGTGAAGTAAAAGCAGGCCTTACCCCTGTAACGCACACTAAACCCATGCTTTCCTGCAACAAAACAAAAAACGTAGATGAATTAGTTAAATTTATACAGGAAAACGATGCTGTAATCTCATGGAAAATGGATGGGCTTACGCTTGTTTTACGATACGAAAACGGTCATTTTATTCAGGCAATTACACGCGGGCATGATGGTCTTGTTGGTGAAGACGTAACTCATACGGTAAAAGAGATGCGCAATGTGCCAATGTTTATACCTTGTAAAGACACTTTTGAGGTGCGCGGTGAAGGCGTAATTTCCTTTGATGACTTTAATCTTGTAAACAAATTGTGCGAAAAATCCTCTCACCCCCGCAACGTTGCTTCAGGTGCAGTAAGAAGCCACGTTGCAGATAAAAGCAAGCTTTTTCATATTGACTTCTTTGCTTTTGAACTTATCAAAAAAAATGCGCCCAAAACTAAAATGGCGCAACTTGCATTTTTAAAAGAAAATAATTTTACTGTGGTTGAACATCTTTTAATCTCTTCAAATGATGATAAAGATGAAATTAAAACGGCTGTTTTAAAATGGACGCCTATCGGTTACGCATACCCCGTTGATGGACTTGTGGCAGAATATAATGACATTAAATTCGGTAAATCATTGGGCGCTACGGCACACCACGAAAATCGTATGCTTGCACTAAAGTGGGAAGACGAAGTTAAAAAAACCTTTTTCAGGGGTGTTAGCCTTAACACAACGCGCAACGGCATAGTAAGTATTGTAGGAAATTTTGATAACGTAATGCTTGATGGCACGCTTATACACAGGGCAAGCCTACATAATCTTTCAAACTTTGAAAAATTCAATTTTGGTATTGGCGACGTTATAAGCGTATACAAGGCGAACATGATTATCCCGCAAATTTTAGATAATTTTACACGTAGCGGTAACTACAAACTTCCTGAATTCTGCCCAAGTTGCGGTGAAAAATTAACTGTTCAGGTTTCTCCAGGTGGCATAAGGGATTTATATTGTCCTAACACCGATTGCCTAGCAAGACACGCCAATAAAATTGCACGTTACTGCGATAAAAACGCAATGAACATCCCTTCACTTACTTCAAGAACTATTGAAAAAATGATTGCACATGGGTGGATTAAAAATTACAAAGATTTATACCACCTTGATATTCATGCTTCAAGCATGGCATCTTCCCCTGATATCGGTCCACGCCTGACAAGTGAAATATTAAATCAGGTCAAAAACAGTAGAAAATGCTTTATGCGAAATTTTCTTATCGGCATAGGCATCCCTCATCTTGGTCCTGATGCCGCCTCAAAACTCCATCAATATTTTTATGGTTCAATGTTAAAATTTGAAGATGCAATAAATGATAAATTTGATTTTTCACATATTGAAGGCATCAACCATGCACTGAATAATTCAATTCATACATGGTATGCAAGCCCATTAAACAAAAACACACTTCATGCACTTATGGCTGAACTTACTTTTTTGGGCGAATCTGCAAAAACTAATGAACAAAATCCTTTTTTAAACAAAAACGTTGTTGTTACAGGTACGTTTAATAATTTTGAACGTCCTGCAATTTTAGGTTTACTTACTTCGCTTGGCGCTAACATTTTATCCTCTGTCGATAATACAACTGATTATCTTATTTACGGCAATTTGCCAAGCAGCAAAAAGGTCGGTGCTGCTATTGAAAACAACATCAATATGATAAGCGAGCAAATCTTTGGAGAAATGCTTTTACAAAACAGATGAAACTTTATATAGAAAAAATAATCATAGAAAAAAATGGCAGAAATCGTCAGACTTTCAATTTTAATAAAAAGCTTTCTGTACTTCACACCGATTCAGAATTGTTAGATTCCATAAAGGCAATATTGGGGCAAAAGGATGTTTCGCGCAGTTCATACAGCATTGATTTTTTAGCACAAGTATCTATTGATAAACGTTATAATATCCGCGGTAACAAAAAAATCGGACGCGACTATTTTGATATCTCGGTTTATTATGACGGTTCAATGGTTGATTGCACAGAAGAATATTTTAATTTAATAGGTCAAAACGAAGAAATGAATTCTTTGATGTTCTTTTCAAACTATGATGGTGATATTTACACCTATAAATTTAACCAATATAAATACGCGCGAGAGTATTATACCGATGATAACTTTGCCCGCATAACAAATAACTACGGTTTAACGCGGAGTTTCAGGGGCTTTATAAGCCAATATATACGCAATTTTAAGCCTATAATGTTTAACGGAAATCATTATTTAAAATTAAATGAGCAAGGAGTATTTTATGCTGATGGCAATATGCCGTTAAGCGATTTAGAAGAAAACGAATTTAACTACCTTTGTTTTTTAAGCATTGCGGACTTCTGGGACAGGGCAGAAAAAATACGCAATCTTAACTTTATAAAAAAACCGATGATCGTATCTTCATTTATTGAAAATGATGATTTTCTTTACACCTTAAAGCGGACGAATAAGCTTAACCGCCAGACCATATTATTTTTAAATAAGGAAACACTCCTTACAAAATATGACGTTTCTTAGTTTATTTTGTAAGGGGGTTTCCCCTTTTTGGGGAAATATTGCATTGACTTATTTCTGCTTTTTTAATATAATAGTTGCATAAGCAACAGTTGCGTGCGCAACTATTTTTTGAGGTTTTAAAGTATGATAAAATTTATGAAAATGTTAAACAATATCAGCCGTTCGCAAGGAATTTACAGGCATAGCAGAATTTCTGCCGATGATATTCAAAGCGGACACTATGCTTATATTCTTACCATATCCAACAATCCCGGGCGCTCGCAGGAAGATATTGCAAAGGAACTTTGCGTAAACAAAAGCACCGTTGCAAGAAATCTTACATACCTTGAAGAAAAGGGATATATTCTGCGCAAGCCTTTAGAAAGCGATAAGCGCCAATTTTCGGTGCATCCTACTGAAAAATTACTTAACGTTCTGCCTGAAATAAAAACAGCATCATTAGAATGGATGACGCTTTTATCTAAAAATATTCCCGATGAAGATCTTAACGTATTTCATTCGGTTTTAGTTAGAATGGAATCAAAAGCAAGGGAAATTATCGAAAAGCAGGAGGACGGCCAATGAAGTGGATTTTTACATTTTTAAAGCCGTTACGCAAGCGCATAGCCATTGGCACAACAATAAAGATTATAGGAACGGTATCAGAACTTTTCATACCTTTTTTATTAAGTTACATACTTGAAAATGTAATTACTTCCAACGAAATAAGCAAAATACTGTTTTTTGGTGTTCTTATGGCAATCTGCGCAATTATTGCAAGTCTTGGAAACATTATCGCCAACAGAATGGCTGCAAAAACCACAATGTTATTTTCTACCCGTATGCGCAAAGAGTTATTTGAAAAAACTCTTAATTTATCAGCAAGGGATACG
>JAZOMK010000274.1:0-4547 GCA_045653985.1 Clostridia bacterium
TAGCCATTAAGGAAACCGGTGGTGTTTGCGGCATAAATTTATATGATGGTTGTTTAGGTGAAAATCCTACCATTGATGATTTTTGCGACCACGTTCTTCATTTTGTTGAGCTTGACTCTGATGTAAAGCATATTTCTTTAGGTGGCGACCTTGACGGAATTGAAACGTTGCCCCAAGGCTTTAACGGTGTTGAAGATTACCCCAAGCTTGCATCCCGCCTTTTACAGCGCGGTTTAAGTGAAGAAAACGTCCTTAATATTTTCTGGAATAATGCCCTTCGCGCTTTAAAAAACGCATAATTTTTCAAAAAAATTAAAAAATTTTCTCAAAGTCCCGTTTTTGGTACTTGCAATCTTGTATAATCAGGGTGTAAAGAACAAAAAGGAGGACTTAAAAATGAGTGCTTTAATTATCGTAATGCTTTGGATTAGCTTAAATCTTACAATAGAACATTTACTTAACAAGAGGGATCTTGCAAAAAAGAAAAAATCAAGGCGTGTTCAAAGAAAAAACTACGATTTTGATATTGTTTCTTATGGCGAAGATTACGTACAATTAAAAAGAAGTGCATGAAAGTGAAAGCAGAGAATTTCTTTTATAGAATTTTTCTGCTTTTTTCTACAGAAAATTTTTTTAAACTACTTGATATTTTTTTTGATTCGTGTTATTATATACATAACCTAATAATATATTTTTTATGGAGGTATTTTTATGGCTTCAGCGAATTATGCACGCAGAAGAAGAAACGCCATTTTAGCAGCAGTTGCTATGGCTCTGGTTTTCATTCTTATTATTATTGTTATCGCAACAAGCATCCTTGGCGGCGATGAGGAGGATGATAAAAATCAGGGTGTTCAGGGTTCTTCAAATGGTAAACCCACACAGACTACAGGCGCACCCCTTCCTACAATTAACACAGCAACACCTACACCCTCACCCGCTGGTACAGACGATCCTACTGACGATCCTACTGACGATCCTTACGTAGATCCTTCAAACGAACCTTCAACAGATGTAACACCTACCGCAACAGCAAACACAGTTACACCTACACCTACTGCACCTCCTGAGGCAGGTACAATTATGTACGTAACAGGTGATGGCGTAAACGTTCGTAAAGCTGCATCTGCTGAATCAGATAAGATCATTTCTCTTTCATTAGGCGTTTCAGTTACTGCTTATGATAAGGTTGGCGACTTCTACAGCGTAAAACTTTCAGACGGTAAGATGGGTTACATACACAAGAACTATCTTTCAACTGATGATCCTAAGAAGGTTACACCTACACCTACACCCGCACCTACAACAACACCTGATACCTCAAGCGGTACAACAATGTACGTAACAGGCGAAGGCGTAAACGTTCGTAAGACCGGTTCCGCTTCATCAGATAAGGTTGCTTCACTTGTAAAGGGTAAGCAGGTTACAGCATATAAGAAGGTTGGCGATTGGACATACATCCGCTACGGTAACGATAAGTACGGTTATATTATGACTAAGTACCTTTCAACTACCGATCCTACAAAGACTCCTACACCTACACCTACAGCAAGCACATCACCTTCACCTACAGCAGGTACTACACCTACACCCACACCTACAGCAACCCCCACACCTACACCTAAGGGAGCATCTTTTACTGACTGTAGTGTTCCTGCCGCAGTTGCAGCTATAGCTGACCAGAACACAGCATACCTTAACGATGCAGGTTCATATGCAGGTAGAGGCGAAGAAGTTGTAAATGGCACAACAGTTTACTATTATAAGATAAACACAAAGAACAATATCGAAATCAACGGTAAAACATTCTTCTATATTTGGTACGAAGGTAGTGCTACAAATCCCACAAACGTTCAGTTTAAATCAGTAGCACCTACTCCATCAACCTAATAATTTAAGCCACCTTTTTAGGTGGCTTTCCTTTTATTTTAAAAACTTGGCGCTTATGTCTTGCTTTTTTTGTGTTTTTATGGTATACTTATTCTATCTTTTTAAATAGGAGGATAATTATGGCTTCAAAAATAGTTATCATGATTGCCATATTATTGTACCTTGCAGGTATGGTAGTAATTGGCGCAATGTTTTCAAAGAAAAACAAAAACTCTGACGATTTTTATTTAGGCGGAAGAAAGTTAGGTCCTTTTGTTACTGCAATGAGTGCCGAAGCTTCCGATATGAGCGGTTGGCTTTTAATGGGTTTACCTGCCGTTGCTTTAATGACGGGTTTACCTGAGGCAGTATGGACTGCTGTTGGTCTTGCAATCGGTACGTACCTTAACTGGCTTATCGTTGCAAGAAGGCTCAGAATTTACACACACCGTCTTGATGCTTTTACGCTTCCTGATTTCTTCTCAAAGCGTTTCGGTGATAAGAAGCACATTATTTCAACCATCGCGGCTGTAATTATTGTTATCTTCTTCGTGCCTTACACAGCATCAGGTTTTGCCGCTTGTGGTAAGTTATTCGCATCACTTTTCGGTGTTGATTACGTTATCGCCATGGTTTTAAGTGCAATCGTTATTATCGTTTACTGTACGTTAGGTGGTTTCCTTGCCGCATCAACGACTGACTTTATCCAAAGCATTGTTATGACTATTGCGCTCTTTATCGTTGTTGGTTTGGGCGAAGGTCTTTTAAACGGCTTTGACAGCGTAATTAACCACGTTTCAAGTATGGACGGCTACCTTAACGTGTTTGAGGGCTTTGACGTTGCAACTGAAACAACTTTAAGTTACGGCGCACTTCCCATTGCATCAACACTTGCATGGGGCTTAGGTTACTTTGGTATGCCTCACATTCTTTTAAGATTCATGGCTATCGAAAACGAAAACAAGCTTAAAACATCACGTCGCGTTGCATCTGTTTGGGTTGTTTTCTCAATGGCAATCGCTATATTTATCGGTGTAATCGGTTATGGTCTTATGAAGAACAACGTTGTACCCACCTATGCCGACGCATCAGCCGCTGAAACAATTATCGTTGATATTTCAAAATTCTTAAGCACCTTCGGTTACATTCCTGCTTTCGTTGCGGGTATCATCCTTGCAGGTATCTTAGCATCAACAATGTCAACTGCTGACTCACAGCTTTTAGCCGCTGCATCAGGTATCTCACAGAACTTAGTTCAGGAAACACTTGGCATCAAGTTAAGCGCAAAGCGTTCAGTGTGGCTTGCACGTATCTCCGTTGTTGCAGTATCAATTATCGCAATTTTCCTTGCATTGGATCCTTCAAGCTCAGTTTTCCGTATTGTTTCATTTGCATGGGCAGGCTTTGGTGCCGCTTTCGGACCTATCGTATTATTCGCACTTTTCTGGAAGAGAACAACCAAGTGGGGCGCATTTGCAGGCATCATTTCAGGTGGCGCAATGGTATTTATTTGGAAGTTCGTTATCCGAACCGCTTTTGCAGGAACATGGCTTGATATTTATGAATTATTGCCCGCATTCATCATCGCTTGCATCGCAATAGTTGTTGTAAGCCTTTTAACAAAAGCACCTGAAAAAGAAATTACCGACGTTTACGACGAAGTTTCTGCAGCATAAAATATATAAGTAACATAAAAACACCTTTGAAAATTCAAAGGTGTTTTTTGTTTATGCTTTTAATATTAAATCGGTCTTAACTCCCGCATCAGCAAGATGCTTATCTTCACCATATTTAATTAAAGTGAATTTGCCGTCTTCATATTCAGCGTATGTAACTGAGGCATTTGATGCCCACTTTGTTTTTTCTTGCATTTCATCTAACGATAAATTTAAAACTTTAAGTGTAAATGCACGCAATGCCAAACCGTGTGTGCCAATAGCTACGGTCTGCCCTTCATGCTTTTTTGCGATTCTTTCAATGGCAGCGTACACTCTGTCGCGCACATCAGCCACGGATTCGCCCTGCTCGCAAAAATTATGTCCCAAATCAGTATGCCATATGTGATATTGCTCAGGGAAATTTTCTTTAATTTCAGAATACGTCAAATTTTCCCACAAGCCACCATCCACTTCATTTACGCCTGCATCCTTTATAACCGTTAAGTTATGGTGCATTGCCGTATAGCAAGCGGTTTCGTAAGCGCGGGTGAGCATACTTGAATATACAACGTCAATTTTTTCGTTTTTAAGAAATTCTCCCGTAATCCTGCCTTGCTCTCTGCCCAAATCGGTCAGTTGTACGTCTGTCTGCCCTGCAAATTTATCTTTCAAATTCGATACACTTTGCCCCTGCCTTATCAAAATTAACCTTGTTTTCATTTTTCACTCCACCGTATACTTTGATTTTAACTTTTCGATATGCGAAAAATCATTATATTTAACAACGGTAAATTTGCCGCCTTCGTAGTCAACGTATGTAAGTGCGGCATTTTCGCACAAAGGAATCTTTGCTACGATATCCGCCTTTGAAAGATTTTGAACTTTTGCGCAGAAATACCTTAATGCCGTTGCATGGAATGCAACAAGCACAGTTTCGCCGGGATGCTTAGGTGCGATTTCTTCAAAGAAATTCATCAATCTTTCCTGCACATCCTCGGTACTTTCACCGCCTTCAATAAC
>JAZOMK010000275.1:0-1826 GCA_045653985.1 Clostridia bacterium
GAGTAAGATAAAAGTGCAGGTTGTTCTTCGCTCCAGCTTGCAACCCAAATGCCTGTTACACCATAAGTAAAGCCACCGCTGCCAAGCTGAACGGCCTGCCATGCACCCATTCTGGGGGCATCATGTCCACAGAAACCGCTACAGTAAATATCTTCATATTGGTTTTCTGTTTCAATAAACATTTTATCGTCTTTATAATAACCTTCATAGAAACTGCGGTGCTTTAAGTGATGATATCCGCCATGTCCGCCTTGAACAGTCCACCACTGATGCCATTCTTCCTTGTCTAATTCCTGGCTTCTGGGTGAATCAAACTCGTGTACGTGCATATGTGCGCCGTTGGGGCGTTTGAAACCGTCGTATTCTGAAACTGTTGCGCCAACCTGCTTCCAGTAATCAAAAGCATTTTCGTTGTAATTGGTAATTTCCTGTGCAGTTATCCAGATAAGGGGATAGCAAGCGTAACGGGCAACGCAGTATTTGGCAAAAGCCTTCATTGCAGTAACGTTTTGCTTATACATTTTTACTGTTGAGCAGTGGGTACCAAAGCCAAGCGCAACGGTAATTCCGTTTTCAGCAAGATACTCCATCATAATATGCATGGTTTCATTAAAAGCAGATGGGTTGATCTTAGTATAAGTTGAATCAGTCCACCATCCGTCCATACCATAGGTGCCTTTTGATGCACGCTGGCTTGCGAAATACGTCTGGTAAACGTTAAAGCCTTTTTTGATTCTGTCGTCAACTATGTGCTTGAACTGATTTCCGCAGTTACAGCCGGGGTAGTTGCACTTGTTTAAATGCTCAAAATCAGGCATCATCCAATGGGTATCTGCTAAATAGAAGAAAGGTGTGCCGTCAGCATGAACAAAGTGCTTTTTGCCGGGGGCAAGCTTAACATAGCCGTGCTTTTCAAGGTCGTTTTTAGGATTAAGGCAAGGTGCTACTTCAATAGTACCTTCGTCGCAAAGTGAAGAATTTTCAGCATCGGTACAAGTGATTTTATATGTCCAAGTACCTGCTTTTTCACTTGAAAAACGAACCTTCCATTGATTTTCACCATTCCAGAATCCTGGGATTTTAACTACAGTTCCGTCTTCGAAAGTGAATTCTGCAAAAATATCCACGTCCATAAATGGATTTTCATAAGATTTTGTACTTAAAAGCTCGATTTCGCATCGCTTAAAAGCCTGAGTTTTTATAGTCATAATTTCCTCCTTGTTAAGCAAATATGCTTTATTTAAAAATTATACCATACCCAAAACTCAAATGCAATACCTAAAATGCTTTTTACGAGATATTTTTCTTTATAATTATTCTGTCGCTGTCCTCAAAAACGGTGTCGTTGTGTCCGCCAGCTTTCATTAAATCAAGTATCTTTTCAATTTCGTTTATAAAAATACGTTTGTCAGATAATACGGAAAGCCGCACCTTGTCCTTTGCCGCGGCAGGAATATTCTTTTCAAGCTCAACCATTCTTAAAAAATAACGGCTGTCGCCTAAAGCTGAGTTTACGTATTTGTAAGTAAAATCGTTTACCGATTCCTTCGCTTCGTCGGAAAGGGAAAAGTAATTTACTAAAAATTGCATTGTCTGGTTGTTTAAACATAAAAGAGTTTTTAAATCGTACTCTTTATTTAATTTTAACAGGGTAGGCATTGCACTTTGCCTGTGTATGTTTTCAACTGCATTTATGTGCTTTTGTTCATCTTCTCTGAAAGATAAAAGTACGGCATGAATATATTTTTGATTTAATTCCATGCATGCTTTAAGCCTGCGATTACCAAAAATTAACTTGTAATTATTTTCTCCGTAACGTGCAACGC
>JAZOMK010000276.1:0-4025 GCA_045653985.1 Clostridia bacterium
AAAGTGTATTTTTAAAAAAGGAGTAGTTTTTGTGAAAAAAATTAAAAATAAAATTATATGTATTTTCCTTGTTTTGATTTTTTTATCCTGCATAATAATTTTTTTAAGCATAGAAAGTAATGAACATAAAAACGTTGTATACAATATTGACGCGATTGTATCAGAAAATAAGTTGTGCGCTGAAATGACTATCGAATATACGAATAATGAAAATTTTAATATAAAAACACTGTATTTTTCTTTGTATCCAAATGCTTTTAAAAGTGAAGATAATTTAGAAAATATTGTTGTTTCAGATTTGATTTTTCAAGCATATCCCGATGGGTTCGATTCAGGATATATCGATATAAAAGAAGTAATGCTCGATAATAAAAATGCTGAATATTTTTTTGAAAATGCTGAACAAATTTTAGTGATAAAAACGCAGGAAATTAAGCCGAAAGAAACATTAAAAATTAAAATTTCTTTTGAGGAAAAATTACCCTTTAGTCCAATGCGCTTTGGCTACGGAAATAATACATATAACTTCGGAAATTGGTATCCTATTTTATGTCCTTTTGTTAATGGTGAAGCCTATAAATGTATTTATACTTCAAATGGAGATCCTTTTTTTAGTGAAGTAGCGGATTATAATGTTACGCTAACGATACCATCTGAATATAAAGTTTCTTCAAGCGGAAAAATAATTAAGCATGATATATTAAATCCAATAGATACAAAATGGACGATAAGTGGTAAAAATATTCGTGATTTTGCTTTTATAATCTCAAATAATTTTAAAGTACAATCGACCCAAATTGATGATATTATTATTTATTCTTATTATCTAAGTGATGATTTGTTTGGCGAATTTTCTCTTGAAGTTGCAAAAGATGCTGTGCAATTTTTTAATGAAAAATTCGGTAAGTATCCATACGAATCGTTGTCAATAGCTGAATCAGATTTTTGTATTGGTGGTATGGAGTATCCTAACGTTGTATTTATAAATACCGAACTTTATAATGAATCTGCAAAAGATGCACTTGAAGAGGTAATTGTACATGAAATTGCACACCAATGGTTCTATGGAACTGTTGGCAACAATCAAATTGATGAAGCTTGGCTTGATGAAGGACTTACCCAATATTCTGTTGCGCTTTATTTTGAAAATAAATATGGAAAGGAACGTTATAAAAGCTTTTTAAACGAAGGTGAAATTTACAGTAAGGTTGTTTTTGATATTCTTAACGAAAAAAATATTTCTTTTAACAAAAAAATTAATAAAAAAAGTTATGAATTTGAACATTGGTTACTTTATGATGCAATAACGTATGATGTAACAGCTTTAATGCTTGACGAATTGCGAAACAAAATAGGAGATAGCGATTTTTTTGCCGGACTAAAATATTATTATGAAAATAATAAATTTAAAATTTCTACTGAAGAAATTTTTATACGAGATATGAGTAAATCTACGAAAAAGAATATTGAACAAATTGTAAGACCGTGGTTATCCGGGAAAATATATTGGGGTTGATTTTTTTTTATTTATTTGATAAAATATAAAAAAAGAAAAAAGAGGGTTCGCTTAATGACACGTAATGAATTAAAAACGCTTTTAAAAGATAAATATATTTATGCTATTAAGGATAATGCGGGGCTTAATAATTGTATAAATAATAATAGCAAAATTGTTTTTGTGTTGTATGGTTCAGTAATGAACATTTGCGAAATTGTAAAAAAACTTAAAGATGCAGGAAAAGTTGTTTTTGTTCATATTGATCTTATTGAGGGACTTTCGGCAAAAGAGGTTGTTGTAGAATTTATTGCTAAAAACACAGGTGCTGATGGTATAATTACTACTAAACAATTGTTAGTTAAAAGTGCAGCATCTTACGGTCTTTTAACTGTACAAAGGTTCTTTATGATTGACTCATTAGCATTTGATAATTTGAAAAAGCAATTAAATAATTCTTCCATTGATATAATTGAGGTATTACCTGCCTGTAGCACTAAGACAATAACAGAACTCACAAAAATCACGGATTTACCTATTATTGCAAGCGGAATGATTCGGGATAAGGAAGATATAGAAGCAGCTATTTCAGCAGGGGCATCTGCTGTATCTGGTACAAATTTTAAAATTTTTGAATAAAGTACTTGCAAAAATTTGCTTTAAATGATATAGTATATATGTACTTTTATAGAGATTTGAGAGTGATATTAGTACAACGTCCTTAGGATAGTTGTACCTATATTGCTCTTTTTTTATTCAGGAGGTTTTTTATGTTTGATGTTGCAATTATTGGTGGTGGCGTAATTGGTTGCGCTACAGCATACAAGCTTTCAAAATATGATTTGAAAGTCTGTGTAATTGAAAAGGAAAATGACGTTGCATTGGGCGCTACACGTGCTAACAGTGCGATAATTCATGCCGGATATGATCCTGAACCGGATACGCTTATGGCTCGTCTTAATGTTGACGGTTGTTTACAAGCAAAGGAAATATCAAAAAGACTGAGCGTTCCTTATAAAAATATAGGTTCAATGGTTCTTGCTTTTAATGATGAAGAGGCTAAAACGGTTAATGAGCTTTATGAAAAAGGCATAAAAAACGGCGTTCCGGGCATTGAGATTATTGATGGCATCGAAGTTCGTAAGCGCGAACCATTCGTAAGCGAAAAGGTCGTGTGTGCATTGTGGGCACCATCTGCAGGCGTAATAAACCCATGGGAGTATGCTATTGCTTTTGCTGAAGTTGCTGCAACGAATGGTACAGAGTTTATTTTTGATTTTAAAGTTTCTGATATACAAGCAAATGACGGCTTTTATACAATTTTATCTGATGATAATAAGGTCGAAGCAAAATATGTCGTAAATGCGGCTGGCGTTTATAGCGATGCAATCCACAATATGGTTGCAGAACCTACCTTTAAGATTATTCCAAGTAAAGGCCAGTATTATCTTATGGATAAAGCTGAAGGGTTTAGGGCAAATTGCACCTTATTCCAATGCCCATCAAGCGTTGGTAAAGGTGTACTTGTTTCACCGACTGTTCATGGTAATCTTATTGTTGGTCCTGATGCAACAAGTAATGATGACAGAGATAGGGTTAATACAACAGCCTCACAGCTTGATTTTGTAAGAAGCACAGCGGCAAAAAGTGTATTTGATATAAATTACAGAAATTCTATCAGAAATTTTGCTGGTATGCGTGCAAATTCCGATAAGGAAGATTTTGTTATTGGTGTTGCGGCACCACGCTTTATTGATCTTGCCGGCATTAAATCGCCTGGTCTTTCAGCTGCTCCTGCTATTGCTGATGAAGCAGTAAAAATTCTTAATGATAATGGTCTTGTTCTTAGTGAAAAAGAAACTTATACTCTTGAAAGAGAACACGTAATATTTAAAGAACTTTCCAATGAAGAAAAGGCTGAAATCATTAAGAAAAATCCTCTTTACGGACGTGTTATCTGTAGATGCGAAACCATAACCGAAGGTGAAATTGTTGCGGCAATTCATTCACCATTGCCTGCAAAAACAGTAGACGGTGTAAAACGTAGATGCAATGCAGGGATGGGAAGATGCCAAGGTGGTTTCTGTGGACCGAAAGTTGTTGAGATAATTGCAAGAGAATTAAACATTGATGCCTTAGAAATTTTAAAGGATAAAAACGGAAGCAATATATTAAAAAGTCAAACAAAGGAGGGCAAATAATATGTATGATATTATAGTTATCGGTGGCGGTCCTGCCGGTCTTAGTGCAGCCTGCTCTGCTTTTGAAAATGGCGCCAAAAATATTCTTATAATCGAAAGAGATAAGGAGTTAGGCGGAATTTTAAACCAATGTGTTCATAATGGATTTGGCCTTCATTATTTTAAAGAGGAACTCACCGGTCCTGAATATGCAGAACGTTTTGTTAAAATGCTTGAAAGCACAAGTGTTGAAGTTAAACTTGATACGATGGTTCTTGATATAAGCGAAGATAAAGTTGTTTCATGCGTTAATACAAAAGATGGATTCATGCAGTTAAATGCAAAAGCAA
>JAZOMK010000277.1:0-2069 GCA_045653985.1 Clostridia bacterium
GCTTCCAATATACTTTGGTATTTTAAAAACGGGGGCATTGGCAGTACCACTTAACTTCAGATATTCTTCTGATGAAATCGACTATTGCCTTGAACTTGCCGAGGCTGACGTTTTAATTTTCGGTACTGAATTTATTGGCCGTGTTGAAACTGTTGCTGATAAAATTTCAAAAAGATGCACTCTTATTTACTTAGGCTCAGGTTGTCCTCCTTTTGCTGATGATTATAACGACCTTGTTTCAGAATGTTCCAGCTCTTTCCCTGAATGTGCATTGGAAGAATCCGACGATGCCGCAATTTATTTTTCATCAGGCACAACCGGCTTCCCTAAGGCAATTTTACATAATCACGAAAGCTTAATTCACTCCTGCCGTGTTGAACAAAAGCACCATGGACAAACAAAGGATGATTGCTTCCTTTGCATACCGCCTTTATATCATACGGGCGCAAAAATGCACTGGTTCGGTAGCCTTATTTCAGGCTCAAAGGCTGTTATCTTAAAGGGTACGCAGTCCAGAAACATCCTTCAGGCAGCAAGTGAAGAACATTGCACAATCGTTTGGCTTTTAGTTCCGTGGGCGCAGGATATCTTAAATGCTCTTGATAGGGGCGAAATTAAATTAGATGAATTTAATTTAAAACAGTGGCGTTTAATGCACATTGGCGCACAGCCGGTACCGCAAAGCTTAATTAAGCGCTGGCTTGAATATTTCCCTGAGCATCAGTACGATACCAACTATGGCTTATCTGAATCAATCGGCCCCGGTGCAGTTCACTTGGGTGTTGAAAATATCCATAAGGTTGGTGCAATCGGTGTTCCCGGTTATGGTTGGGAGATTAAGATTGTTGATACTGAAGAAAATATCGTTAAGCAGGGTGAGGTTGGCGAGCTTTGCTTAAAAGGCCCCGGTGTTATGACTTGCTATTATCGTGATGAGAATGCAACTAAAGCATCATTAAAGGATGGCTGGCTCTTTACGGGGGATATGGCAATGCAAGATGATGACGGTTTCATTTATCTTGTTGACCGTAAAAAGGATGTTATCATTACGGGCGGTGAAAACCTTTATCCCGTACAGATTGAAAACTTCCTTTCTGCACATCCCAAAATAAAGGACGTTGCAGTTATCGGTTTACCTGATGCACGTCTTGGTGAAATTGCAACGGCAATTATTGAAATTAAAAAGGATATGACTTGTACTGAGGATGAAATCAACGAATTCTGCCTTGATATGCCAAGATACAAGCGTCCCAGAAAAATCATTTTTGCTGACGTTCCAAGAAATCCCACAGGTAAAATTGAAAAGCCAAAGCTTCGTAAAATGTATGGTGGCGAAGGCTTAGTTGATTCACAAAATAAAGCTTAATGTAAAGGAATTTATAAAATGAAGAAGTTATTGATAGGCAATCAGGCAGTTGCGGCAGGTCTTCATGATGGTGGCTTAGGCGTAGTATCAAGCTATCCCGGAACTCCCTCAACTGAAATTACTGAATTTTTATCTGAATATGATGATATCCACAGCGAATGGGCACCCAATGAAAAGGTAGCTTGCGAAGTTGCTTTCGGTGCAAGCCTTGCAGGTGCACGTTCAGCTTGTGCAATGAAGCACGTTGGTCTTAACGTTGCGGCTGACCCATTATTTACCCTTGCTTATACAGGCGTAAACGGCGGTATGGTTATCTGCGTTGCTGATGATCCTGCAATGCACTCATCACAGAATGAACAGGATTCAAGACATTATGCCATCGCATCAAAAGTACCAATGCTTGAGCCTTCTGATTCTCAGGAAGCATATACTTTTGCAAAAAATGCTTTTGAACTTTCTGAAAAGTTTGATACGCCGGTTATTTTACGTATGTGCACACGTATTGCACACAGCCAGTCAATCGTTGAATTTGCAGAGAAAGTTCCTGCTGTATTAAAGGATTATGAAAAAAATCCTCAGAAATATATTATGATGCCTGCAAATGCAATCAAGCGTCATCCTTTTGTTGAAGAGCGTACTCTTAAACTTCAGGAATATGCTGAAAATTGCCCATATAATACTGTTGAAATGAATTCAACTGAAA
>JAZOMK010000278.1:0-7635 GCA_045653985.1 Clostridia bacterium
GGCTACGATCCGACTTATTTGCGGTAATAGCGTACATTGCCAATATAACTATTGATTATAACTATATGTTCCTTATGAGGGGTGATGGCACACCTTATGATATATTCTATAATTTGGTTGGCGGAAACAAAGTATTATATCCATTAACCGTTGTTGTGCTGTTTTATTTATATATCGCAAGCTTTTATGCGGCACACTATGTATTCAGAAAAAAATAATATTTATATGCGTTTTAACAGCACCTTGCAAATAATATGCAGGGTGCTGATTTTTGTTAATAGATTTAAACTCGCAAAAAATGCGAGTTTTTGTCCATAAAAAATCATAAAATGACTTGTATCGCGCTTTTTAGTATGGTAAAATATAACCATAAAATTAGGAGGATAAGTAAGTGAAAATGTTTGTATCTGTAATTCTTTCGTTAATTTTGGTTGTTGTAATAGTTGCACCTTTGTTTTCTACCGTTAAGGTTCAGGCAAAGGCTGACGAAAACGGGGCAAAGGTCGCACGCGCAATAGGTGATGAAGGTCTTGTTTTACTTAAAAATGAAAATAATGCTTTGCCTTTAGCAAAGGGTGAGTCCGTTGCGTTGTTTGGTGAGGGACAGCATCTTCGTCTTTATACGGCTGAAGATTTTAAAACTGATGAAGATACGTTGAAGCTTTTAAACAGCTCAACCTATCCTACTTTGGGCGTACAACATGGTTACATTCCATGGGGTGCAGGTTCATCGCGCGCTTTAGGTGAAGGCGGTGTTGCCGCTAAAATTGACCCGCTTGATGCTTTTGTGGAAGCTGACAAAAACGGTGAAGTCAAGCTTTATAAGGAAATAAGCCAAGGCTATATTGATGCCCTTGAAAACAGCCATTCGGAAGCAACGTATAAGGAGTATGTTCCTACGGATGCCGATTATAAAAAGGCAAGCGAAAATGCTGATACCGCCATTTGCTTTATCCGCAGATGGGATGGCGAATGTGTTGATATGAAGCCTGAAGGCTGGGATTTAACTGAAAACGAAATCTCAATGCTTAAAAGCGTAACAAAATACTTTAAAAAGGTAGTTGTTGTACTTAATACTCCTGCACCTCTTGATACTGCATGGGCAAAGGGTGAAGTGGACGGCATAAAGGTTGATTCCTTAATTTTTGCAGGTTATGGCGGTATGCAGGGTGGTCTTCCTATTTGCGACGTTATTTTAGGCAGAGTTAATCCTTCAGGTAAACTTGTTACAACCTATGCAAAAACTCTTGAAGATTATCCTACAACGGAAACCTTTATAAATGATAAGAATTATCAGAAGTATACTGAGGATATTTTCCTTGGCTACCGCTATTTTGAAACCTTTGATAAGGAATATAAAAGAGTAAATTATGAGTTTGGCTTTGGTCTTTCGTATACAACCTTTGATATTTCTTTCTCTGATTATAAATCAGATGGTACAAAAGTAACCTTTAATGCAACCGTTAAAAATACAGGCGAAGTTAGTGGTAAAGAAGTTGTACAGATTTATCTTTCAGCACCGCAAGGCAAATTAGGCAAAGCTGCAAAAGTGCTTTGCGCTTTCCAAAAAACTGAAATCCTTAAAAAAGGACAGTCCCAGACACTTCAATTTACCATTGATTTAAAGGATTTTGCATCCTTTGATGATTTAGGCAAAACGGGTAATAAGTCTGCCTATGTTTTAGAAGAGGGCGAATATATCCTTCTTGGCGGAAATTCCGTTAAAAACGTTTCTGAAGTTGGCAAAACCAACCTTGATTTTATGGTGGTTGAACAGTTGACAAGCAAAGCTCCTACAAATCTTGATAAGCGCTTGCTTGCTGACGGCACTTATGAGGAACTTGAAAAAGCACCTAAAGTAAAAGAAGAAAAAGCTGAATCAACTTTACCTGATGGCGAAGGTAAATTAGGCAATATACTTTTTGATGTTGGTATTGGTAAAATTTCGGTTGAAGATTTTGTAAGCAATATGACAAACAGCGAGCTTGCAACCTTCTTTATTGCACATAACGGTGCAAAAGTCGGCGCAAGCGAAGAAGTTAAAAACAAGTACGTTTTAGTTGAACTTACACCAATGGACGGCCCTTCAGGTTTAGGCAGTATCGGAACAAGCTTCCCCTGCGAAACAATAATTGCTTGTACTTTTAACGTTGAGCTTGCTGAAGCTTTTGGTTTAGTAATTGGCAAGGAAGCATATGATGGATATATTGATATTTGGCTTGCACCCGGTATGAACTTACATCGTTGTCCCATTGCAGGCAGAAACAGCGAATATTATTCCGAAGATCCTTACATTTCGGGAATAATGGGTATGACAACTGCAAAAGCGGCACAATCAATGGGCATCTCCGTTTGCATTAAGCATTTTGTATTAAATGAGAAGGAAACAAATAAGCTTCAATGCGATTCAAGAGTTTCTGAACGCGCTTTAAGAGAAATTTATTTAAAACCCTTCGAGATGTCAGTTAAAGGTGCAAAGGTCAATGGCGTTATGAGTAGTTATAACTACGTAAACGGCACTCCCGCATCTGCAAACAAGGATATTTTAACAGGCATTCTTCGTGAAGAATGGGGCTTTGAAGGTTACGTTTCAGGAGACTGGAACAATAACAAGAATCACGTTGATGAGATAAATGCAGGTAACACCGTTCGCGAACCTGCAAGCTATTGCGATATTAACGTTGTTTTAAAGGCAATCGAAAAGAAAGAAATTACAAGAGAAACACTTATTGATGGCGCGACCGACGTTATATATATGATGCTTCGTTCAAGACGCTTCTATGAGTTCAACCGACTTTCAATTTGTGGCGAAAATCATACTTATGATGAGTATGGCAGATGCGTAAAATGTAATTGCCCCAATTACGAATTACACAATAATTTAAGCGTTGTAGTTGATGAACTTATAAACAGCAAAACCATATTAGAGGATGAACCAACTGAAAATGGCGGAAATACAAATATGCCACCGCAGGGCGAAAATGAACCTGCAGGTGGTAGTGATTGGGTAATTCCTGCTGCTATAGGCGGTGCGGCTGTGGTAGGTGCAGGTGTTGCAACTATCGCAATTAAAAAGAAAAAGAAAAATAAAGAATAAAGAAACGGCTGTTTATGAAGTACCCCTTGTCAAGTAGACAGACGAAAAAAATATTTAGTTGATTGAATTCCACCCTGCTGCGCAGCAAGGTGGAATTTTTATGCTGCAGCAACATGAATTCCATAGGTGTCATACAATTAAGCTTCCGTTTTCTTACTTTTGATTAAAAAATACTTTCTAAGGAATATTTACAATGGAACAAAAAAGATATAATATATAATCAGAAAAAATTTTTAGAGGTGGTAACTTTTGAAAAAATTACTTTTAATTATATTGATTTTTGCAATGCTTGCGGTAAACGTGTGTGCTGAAGAAGACAAATGGATAAAATTGCAGTTTAATACAGTACCGGAAACTCCTGTTGAAGGTGCAGGCTGGGTTAATCTTAAAGATATTATAGAGGTTTCTGATGAGGTAAGTGTAACCATATATAATGGTGGCGAGGATGCTTTTGCCGCATTTATTTCAGGCAGAGATAAGGAATGGGCAACTGTTTGCAAAACCGAACAAATATATATTGAATCAGGCGAAAGTGAAACGCTTGTTTTAGAGGATATTGATGAAACTGCAACCAAATTCATGCTTGAATTGCGAGAACTGTATGCAGGTGCGGTTGTTTACATAAAAGGCGAGGAAAAAGATTACTCGTCTGTTACCACGCTTAGTTCTGACCTTAATGATCATTTTACTTTTTCTGTGGCTGACATAGCCGAAGTTGAAATACCAACAACACCAGAGTCAACAGAAGAACCAACCGAAGCACCCAAACCAACCGAAATTCCTATAAAAACGGCAGAACCCACGCAAAAGGCAACGGCTAATCCTGAAACAGACAATAAAATTTATGAGCCTGCAGATATTTACGTTACTGTAACAACGTTGGTGGTTGTATCTTTGATAGCGGCATTTTCAGGTGTTATTATAGGCGGAGTTCTTGTTTTTTTAGTAACAAAGAAAAATAAAAAAGGATGATTTGATTCATCCTTTAACGTTGAGAATTTTTCTTTCTTTGGTTTGATAATCTCTTATAGCGTTGCTTAACGATGATGCGTGTTGAAAACCGACTGCATCAGCCGCTTGTTGAATTGTATAACCGCTGTTAATTAAAACAGCCGCTTTGTTTATTCTTAAATCCCTTAAAAATTTATACGGGGTAATGTGCATTGCTTCAGTAAAAATTTTGATAAAATATTTAGGGTGATAACCTGCTTTTGTGGCAAGCTGCTCAATGGTTATCGGCTCGTCAAAATGCTCAAGCATATATATTATTGATTCCTGCAAAGGGTCAAATGCAACGGGAGTAGCATTTATTTTATCAAGGATATACTCAAATAAAGCGGTAAAAACCAATTCGGTAGTTCTTGAATTTCTAAAATCATCGTTTTTGCGACGGTTGCTTATGATAGGTGAACGTTTTGTGATTTTCTTTAAAAGCACAATAAAATCAGATAAAATTACATCGTCCGAAACGTTTATTTCAACTATCTTGCCATCACTTAACATTGGCATACAAATGAAATCAAAATATAAATGGTCGAGACGGTCGTTTTCGTTTTGTGTAAGTGAGTATGCCGAGTTGCGGGGCAAAAAATAAAGATGTCCCTTTTTGAATTTGTGCGTGCCGTCAATATCAATATACGAGGCATCACCGCCGTTAATATAGTAAATGCGATTGCAATAATTATAGGGTAAAGATTTCCAACGCCAGTTTACGGGGGCAACAGAATCATCGGAAAAAAGCAATTTAAGATAATCAACTTTCATGTGTAACACCTCTAAGGATATTTTAGCACAGAATAAAAAAATATTCAAGTATATCTTACTTTTAATTACGATAAAATAAGGGAGGAAGCAATGAAAAAGTTACTTTCAATCATTGCGTGTATTATGGCGGTATGCACAGTTTCAGGTTGTATACAAACTTATGAACTATCCAAGGCAGAAAAAAAGAGCGAAATGTGGATAATGCAGGAAAATACTTTTTATGCTGAAAACGTTTATGAAAATCCTTTTTATGACGTTGCTCTTGATGCGATTTTTACATCACCAACGGGCAAAATCTATAAAGTGCCTGCATTCTGGGATGGTGAAAATGTTTGGAAAGTGCGGTTTATATTAAATGAAGTTGGCATATGGTCATACCATACTGAAGGCAGTAACGATAACGGCTTGAAAAAATCGGGCAAAATTGAATGTGTAGAATACTCAGGCAACCTTGATATTTATAAACACGGCTTTCTTAAAGTCGAAAGAGGCAACAGATATTTTACCTATGCTGACGGTACACCGTTTTTCTATTTAGGTGATACACATTGGACTATGTTAAAAGAGGAATTTGATGAGGGTGGAAACAATAAAGGCGCAACAAATGCTGAATCTCATTTTAAGTATATAGTTGACAGACGTGTTGAGCAAGGTTTTACGGTATATCAGTCAGAGCCCAATGAGGCGAAGTATGTTTTGTCTGATGGCTTTGATGAAGCTGACGTTTCAGGCTTTAAAGAAATTGATAAATATTTTCAATATATAGCCGATAAAGGTCTTGTCCATGCCAATGCGCAACTGTTTTTTACAAGCGAACTTGCTAATAATTACGATAAATATTCCGAAGAATATTTAAGAAGTCTTACGCGTTATTGGGTTGCACGCTATTCAGCCTATCCCGTTTTGTGGACAACGGCACAAGAAGCCGATGATGATTTCTTATTCGGCACAAACCAGAACGTTATAACGCGTGAAAATAATCCGTGGCGCATCGTTACAAAGGCGCTTGGCGAATTTGATCCGTACTCATCACCACTTACTGCCCATACGGAAAATGACTTTAACGTTGCGGCAAACTCTATTTTTAAAGATATTGAAGGCTATAATTGGGTTGCGGCACAAATTTATGTAAATAAAATTTATCCGCAAAGGTATAAAGTTGAGGTTGGCAACTGGTATTCAACCGATTATCCCGTCGTTTTATATGAAAGCGCTTATGAAAATCTGTGGGCGACGGAGTTCGGTGCAAGGGCGCAGGGATACATCGCATTTTTAAACGGAATGTGCGGTTACGGCTACGGTGTTGGTGATATCTGGTTTTATAAAAGCACCTATGAAATGAACAAGGATCACCTTGGCGAGGAAACCGTGTTAAAGGAAGATAAAAACGTTATCTGGGGTGATATGGTAAATAACCCCAACTCAGTAATGCTTGGTTATATGAAAAACTTTTTTACTTCCTTTGATTGGTGGAATCTTACGCCTTGCTTTAATGAAAATAAGGTTTTTAAAGAAACTAATGATAAAGTAAGAACGGTTGGTGCCCATATAGATAATGAAAGAACAGTAATTTACTTCTACAATAAAACTCTTGATGCAGGTGTAGAAATTTATAATCTTGATACTACCGCAACCTACACCGTGCGCTGGTTCGATTGTGTTACAGGTCAGTATATCATAATTGATGAAAATATGACCTCAAACGGAACCTATACCATAACCCAAAAACCATTGGAAACCGACTGCGTTTTAGAGATAATAAAAAATCAGTAAAAGAAAAAGCCAACTATTAAAATGATAGTTGGCTTTTTGTATGATAAATGCCTGCGTAAGAAGATAAAAAAACAGTATAAATTTATTGATTCTTCCTATATTCAGTTGGCGAAAGATTAAAGGCTTTTTTAAATACCTTTGAAAAATAGTTGTAATCGGGGATGCCACATTTTATGGCAATTTCGTTTACCGGAAGTTTGGTGGTTTTTAATAATAAAGTTGCCTTTTTAAGCTTTTTGTTTTTTACGTAATCGTGTGGGGTAGTGTTAAAATAGCTTTTGAAAATTGAGTACATTTCGTTTCTTGAAACGTTAAATTCTTTTGTAAGGTCTTGGATATCGCAGGCGGGGTGCGTGTCAATATAGGCGTCAATCTGATAATCAATGCTGTCTTTGTGGGACATAATATCTTTTAAATACTGATACCCTGCGCAGGCATCAAGGATGTTTATTGCCGCTGAAATTTTATCTTTTTGAAGCTTAGGTAACTTAAAATATTCCTCGGAAATCTGAGAACTGAATTTGTTTTCAGAATCATTGGCGCGTATTTGCCCTATTGCGATATAACCGATAATTTCATCATTTATAACTATAGGGGAGATACATTCCAAAAGCCCTGCATGGCAAGTGTAAGTATATTGCTTGCCTGTTTTTTTACATTGGCTGAAAGCAAATTTATCACATTCAAGGCACTTCTCAGCAAGTGCTTTATTTTTGCGCAAAAGTTTACAAAAGCCTGAGTGCTTTTCAGGATAATATGCAATTTCGTTTTCGTTTTTATCATAAATGCAGATTTTTATGCCTGTAAGTAAATAAAAATCTTTTAAAAGCTCGTATAACTTTTTTGAATCATATTCCATAAAAATAGTACCTTTCAAGACGAATTTACCATAAATTTAAACGTATTGTACTATATTTTTTTTAGAAAGTCAAATATAATAAGCATGAGGTGAATTTTAAAATGAATTTTTTAAGTATTGATATAGGCACAACCGGTTGTAA
>JAZOMK010000279.1:0-2379 GCA_045653985.1 Clostridia bacterium
AAAGGGGAGATCAAATTTTTGATTTATGATGATAATAGAGAAGAAGTATTAAAAAATTTTTGTAATAACAACTAAAATAAAGAAAATCAAGTTTTTTGACCAGTTCTTTTTTGGACACGAATGCCAAAAATGACAAGTCGAGAGACCTGTCTTTTTTTATCCATTGCGAAAGCAATGGCATATCATCAGCCGCAGGCTGTATATCATCAACACGGCAACGCCGTGTTGTATCTCATCACACCTTTAGGTGTGTATCAAAAACCCTTTCGCAATGATGATATACAAAACTTCGTTTTGATGATATGCAATTCCTACGGAATTGATGATATACAACGGCAAGCCGTTGATTTTATTCCGCTTTTATGCATATGTATTTTCTTCGCATTGATTTATTTTTGCTTTTATGCTATACTAATGTATACCGAAATATGTTATAAATAAAAAACGAGGTGTAAGACTTGCTTAATTTTATTTTATCCGAAACAAAGAAAAGAGAAGATAAACTTATTGCCCTTCGCAGAGAACTTCATAAGTTTCCTGAAATTGGTGGAAACTTACCCGAAACACGAAAAATCGTGTGTGAGTTTCTTGATAAAATTGGCGTTCCATATACTAAAAATCCTGATGATGACGGTATTATTGCCGAAATTAAAGGCGATAGCGACGGTAAAACCATAGCATTTCGTGCTGATATGGACGGTTTGCATATTGTTGAGGATAACGACCATCCCTTTAAATCACAGCTTGCAGGGCAGATGCACGGTTGCGGGCATGATGCCCATACGGCAATGCTTTTGCTGGCGACGGAAATTCTTAATGAGCAAAAAGAAAATATCAAAGGAACTGTTCGCTTTTTGTTCCAATCGGGCGAAGAAACGGGTACGGGCGCTAAAAAAATGCTTGAAAATAATGCGTTAGATAACGTTGATGCCGTTTTTGCTTTGCACGTTGGTAATTTAGCAGGCGATGAACATAATTCAGGCGATATTATTGTTCTTCCCGGTGCGGTAAGCGCAGGTAAAAATAAATTTTCTTTAACGGTTATCGGCAAGGGCGGACATTCAGCCTTCCCCCATAAGGCAATCGACCCGATAATCGTTGGTGCAAATATAGTTGCCCGTTGCCGTCAGATGATGGAAGGTGAGTATAAGGATTCAGCCGCAGTTTTAACCTTTGCAACCTTTAATGCAGGGATAGACCATAACACAATACCTGAACAAGCCGTATTAAAAGGCAGTATAAGGGTTCAGGATAAAGAGATTCGTGAAGAAATAAGCGCAAGGCTTGAAGAAATTGCCAACGCTTGCGCCAATGAGTTTTCGGCAAAGTGCCAAGTCAATATTAAACGCGGCTCGCAAACAGTTATGAATAACAGCGAACTTGCGCGCTTTACGGCAAAAGTTTGCGGTGAAGTTTTAGGCGAAACACGCGTTAAAACTGCACTTCCCCGCCCCCTTATGGGTTCTGATGATTTTGCAAATTATGCGTCGCTTATTCCTGCGGTATACTTCTTTCTGCATACCAATAATGAGGAAAAAGGTATTGTTGAAGCAAATCACAACCCTAATTTTGATATAGACGAGTCAGTTTTATGGGAGGGTGTAGCCGTATACGTTGCACTTGCATTAAAGTATCTGAACTAATGAAAGGATTGTTGTATTGTGCTTAAAATTGCCATATGCGATGATGAAAAAAAGTTTTGCGATGAAGCGGAATATATGCTTAACCTTTACATGAAAGAAAATGAAGTTTTGTTTCAAACTGACGTTTTCAGCGTTCCGTCAGAGCTTGTAGATGTAATAGAAAACGGAGTTATATACGATATTTATTTGTTGGATATCTATATGCCGGGCATAACCGGTATGAGTATTGCAACGGAACTTCGCAGTTGCGGGGTAAAAAGCCCCATCATTTTCTTAACGTCGTCAACTGACCATGCGTTGGAAGCCTTCGGGGTGGATGCTACCCACTATCTGCTGAAGCCCTATTCCAAGGAACATTTTTATATGGGAATGGACAAAGCGATGCAGAGCATCACTTCCCACAAGGACGATAGCATTGTACTCAAGGTGGATAATGAATACCGAAGTATTTCGGTATCGGGGATTATATACTGCCAGTCGGAAGATAAATACCAGCGACTTTATTTGGAAAGTGGAGAAAAACTGCTTATTCGTATCAGTGGCGCAGACCTTTACAAAAAACTATCGCAATTTTATTCTTTTTACCATTGCGGCAGAGCGCACATTATCAATCTCGACTACATAAGCCGTGTCACTGTGGAAGGTGTCATTTTCAAAAATGGCAGAGCACTGAAACTTCCCCACACGGTACTCGCAGGACTTAAAAAAGCATTCTTTGATTATTTCAATTAGGAGG
>JAZOMK010000280.1:0-10988 GCA_045653985.1 Clostridia bacterium
GTAATTCAAGAGAACGGCAAATACTACGTAAGCGGTTACGTACGTTTGCTTGAAACGCCTGATAAACCCGCTGCCGTTGGTATTGGTTGCGAAGTTAAGGGCGATGCAACAAAGTGGCCACAAACAGCAAAAATTACCATCAATGATACTGAGTGGCATAAAATAACAGGTACGTGGGAAATAAAAACAACGAATATTACTTCTGCCAAAACTTTTGCTGAGGTTCTTTATCAGGGTATGTCGGGTGATGCAGGTGCATATTTAGGCGATATGGAATGGGATGCAATAACCATTTGCCGTATTTATGATGATGGTAGTTATGGCGAAAATATTATTGAAAATGCTGATATGAATATTGATATTGACGGAAATATCAAAGGCTGGACAAAAAATCAAAGATTAACAATGACAAGTTCAGCAAAAATTCCTGAACAAGAAGGTGGAACTCTTCTTGTTGAGGACAGAAACTCCAATTCATCAGGTCCTTCACAGAACGTTTATGAAGCACTTTCTTCAAACGGTGGCGAAAAGTATTATTACAGTGCCTATTTCCGTTTAGTTGATGTTCCCGAAGAAACCATAAATTGCAGTATCGGTATTGAATTTTTAAATAACAAGGCATCGTTTGCTTGGAAGGGTCCTAATACAGTTGCAGTAAGTGATGATAACTGGCATAAAATATCAGGAGTTATAACTATGCCTGATTCTGAATTTGATAATGCCGTAACTTATATAAATACCGCCAAGACAGATAAAACTGCATATACGGGCGACGTTGAATTTGATGCGGTTTTCCTTGCAAAACAGGATGAAAATGGTCTTTACGGCAACAACCTTATTAAAAATCCTACTATGGAATGTGATGAAGAAGGCGTAACTGCTGATTGGGGAGTGTACAGAGTGGCTACAATTACAAATACGGGTTATACACCTGAAATTATTGAAGGTGGAGTAGAAAATCCTGACGGTACAATTTCATATCCCGACGGTAACGTACCTGCGGACGATAAAAATATAGTATATTCAGGTCGTTTCTATGATAAAGACGGAACAAGCAAGCAGGCTGCATTTGAAAGCTACATGGAAATCAAGTTCTCAGGCAAGTCAATTTCAGCAATGGCAGGCTCAAGCGGAAACGTTTATTATGAACTTGACGGTGTACTTAACTATGATGTTGTAAGCCTTGCAAATCTCAAATTACGTAATCTTACAGATGACACTCATGTTTTGAGAATTTATGCCAATGCTCAGCAATCATGCTTTATAATAAGTGGTTTTGTTATTGATAAAGGCGGCAAAACTTTCCCCATAACACAAGTAAAGAAAATTGAATTTATTGGCGACTCCATTACCGAAGGTTATGTTGATCCTTCCGATAAGGATGAAAAAATCGCAAACAACAGCTATCTTAACTCGTATGCTTTAAAAGCAGGCAGAATGCTTAACAAAGAATATGGCTGGAGCTTTAATACAGTTGCCTTTGGCGGAATCGGACTTGTAAGGGTTAATAATGGTGATCCTCTTACAATGGGCGAAAGATACTTTTTACAAAGAGAATATGTAAAATCTACTGACGGCACAACAAGGGAAAGCGCACTTAATGCTGTAGGTGAATATGATTATAATTACGTGCCTGATTATATCGTTATTAACTTAGGCACAAACGATGGTACATTAAGCTCACAAGAATTTTTTGAAAATTACGTTGAATTTATTAAAGACCTTAAAAAGGCATACCCCAACGTTGTAATTTTCTGTATGACTCCCTTTAACAGCGCAAAAGAATATTACATTAAAGAGGTTGCAAGGGAATTTAATAAGGATGTTTATGTAATTGATTCAGCACAATGGGGCATTAAAGAGGGTAAGGACGTTCATCCTGCACCTGCAAGCCTTGACGAAGCGGCAGAAAAACTTTTTGCAGTTCTTTGTGAATATGCTGAAAAGGGCTCATTACCCAAAATTGAAGCGTTAAATGCTAAACAGTTATCAATTACTTCCGATATGCAGTATGGTTTTGCATATTTTAGGGCAACGGGATTCGGTCTCACTGCTGATATGGCTGATGAAAACGGCTATATTGAAAGAAGCTATACCATCCAAAACGTTGGTCAATATGATGCTAAAATGAGGGTTTTATGGCAAAGCGACTGGATTGACATTAAGGATTCAACAGCAGTTATAAAAACTATAAAGATAGGAGAAAGCCAGACCTTTACCATCAAACTTAAAATTGATGAAAACGGTCAGATAGAAAACGTAAACGGTGAAAAGGCTGACCTTAGCAACGTATCATTTAGGGTGGAGTTTACTAACAGTTCAACCTCTGTTGTTTATGCAGGCACAAGCTGTATAATCTCGCCGGATGATCCTAACGACATTACTATCGCTGAAATAAATCAGGCAAGTGTATATAAAGACAAAGAAAAAGGAACAGGTACTTGCGCATATAAAGGCATAAACGTTACACCTAAAGATAAGATTGTAGGCGCAACAGTTGATATTGGCGCATCGCTTACCATAAATTATTTTGCTGACGTTAATTCAAGTGATAGTGCAACAATGCGCTTTACTGCATCATCAGGCAAAGTAACTGAGGTTGAGGGCATTTTTGATGAAGAAACAGGCTACTTTAAGTTTGTTTATACGGACATCAATCCTCAGTGCATGAATGATAATATTTGTGCTGAACTTATTTGTGGTGGCGAAGTTACTGCAACAAAGGAAAGCTACAGCGTAAAAATTTATTGCGAAAATCAGATTTCAAAAACAGCAAGTCAGCTTGATTTAACTGAAAATCAGTATAACAAGTTACAAATTCTTCTTGCGGATATGCTTGTTTACGGTTCAGCTTCTCAGGAATATAGAGATTATAACGTTTCAGCTCTTCCTGATAACGAAGCATGGGTTCAGGAATATAAAAGCAGCTTTACCGTGCCTGAAGGTGTAAGACGCATAACGGGCAATGCTGATGGTGATAACAAGGCACTTTCGGCCGGTCTTAACATGGCAAACATAAACAAAATTTACTTCAAGCTTAAACTTACTGATGAAGTTATCGTTAAATTAAACAACGTTGTAGTTGATAAAGCAACAATGATTAAAAATTCTGACGGAACGTATACCTTATACTCAAGTGATATTAAAGCAACGCAGTTTAACGATGTGTTTACTTTAACCATTATTAAAGATGGTGTTGAAATTACAAAGGTTGAATATAACGTAAACGCATATATTCAGTCAAAACACGAAGCTGACGGTTTAGCAAAAATCGTTAAAGCTCTTTCCAATTACGGAAAGTCAGCAAAGGATTTTGCTGCATCATTGGTTATTGTTGATGGCGACTTCAATCTTGAAGAAGACATACTTTAAAAACGTAAAAGAGGGTTATCGTTTAAGATAGCCCTCTTTTTGCACTTAAAAATAAATCCCCCGATTTTTTAGTCGGGGGATAATTTTAGTTTACGATATTTGTGGGATTGTTTTCTAAAAATGCGCGGACATTGTCGATTGAGAAAGTTGCAAGACGCTGTCTGCCTTCAACCGCTGTCCAGCTTATATGAGGTGTAATAAAGCAATTTTTTGCTTTTAATAAAGGTGAATCCATGCTGATAGGCTCGTTCTTTACGGCGTCAAGACCTGCGGCATAAATTTTACCGCTGTTTAATGCTTCACAAAGGGCATCCTCATCAATTAAGCCGCCACGGCTGTTGTTAATTAAGATAACGCCATCCTTCATTTTTGCAATGGTTTCTTTGTTGATTAAATCTTCGGTTTCCTTAAAAAGAGGACAATGGAGAGAAATAACGTCAGACTGCGCCAATAATTCATCAAGTGAAACGTAGGTAAAGCCTTCCTCTTTAAAAGTATCGTATGCAATAACCTTCATGCCAAAGGCCTGGGCGGCACGTGCAACAATTTTGCCGATTCTGCCTAAACCAACAATACCGATAACCTTGTTTTCAAGCTCAATGGAGGGGTGATCCCAAAAGCACCAATCTTCCTTTGAGTTTCTTCTACCCTTGCGAACTTCTTGGTCAAGATGACCAACATGGTTGCAGATTTCAAGTAAAAGCGCAACTGCGTGCTGACCGATACCCTCAGTGCCGTATGAAGGTACGTTTGCAACGGGGATATTAAGCTCACGTGCTTTTTTTACGTCAACGGTGTTATAACCTGTGCCGATAACTGAAATGAATTTAAGGTTTTTGCATTGTTCAAGCATTTCGCCTGAAACGTGTGATTTATTAAGCATTACGATGTCAGCATCAAGCATATGGTTTAAAACTTCGCTTTGCGGAACGCGGTCGTTCATTTCAACCTCGCCCAATGCGTTAAGCGCTGACCAATCAATTTCGCCCTTGTTTTCGCGGGGTTTATCAAGTACAACTATTTTCATAATTTTTCTATATCTCCATAAAGTTTATTAAAGCCTGCCATAAAGATGTTCATATCGGTTGATGCCCAAAGGATATTTGCGCCCATTTTATAGTATTTTTCAGCCTTTTCAAAATCATCACAGAAAATACCTGATGAAACGTTATGCTCTTTACAGATATCAAAAACCTGCTGGAAGTAATTAAGAAGTTCGGGGTTTGTGAAGTCAAAGGGTTTGCCAACCATAACTGAGAAATCGTATGGACCGATAACGATTGCGGAAATAAATTCGCCATACTTATCTAAAATTGCAGGAAGATTTTTTACACCTTCAGGTGATTCAATCTGAAGCATAAGATATCTTTTGTAAACGTCAATGGTTTCGCCTTTTCTGTACTGGCCATGTCCACCACAACCCATTTTACCAATAGGAGGGAAGTTCATTGACTTAACTGCTTTGTCAACCTGCTCAAGAGTTTCTGTGCGGGGAATCATAATACCGTCAGCGCCCATGTATAATGCCCTTGAAATAAGGTGATATTCAGCATCGGCAACGCGGATAAATGAAGGTACACCTTTAAGGCGTGCAACCTGCAAGCACTCAACAAGTGATTCGTTATTGTAGATGCCGTGTTCACCGTCAAACAAAACGAAATCAAGGCTGTCGGCTATTTTTTCAACCATAATTGTGCTTAACATATTTGAGATTGCAGGGCCAACGATTTTTTCACGGTTTTTAAGTTTTTCTTCAAAAAGTTTGTATCTATCCATTTTTAATTCTCCTTTAAATCAAGCCACAGAACTTCCTTTTCGGTAAGTTTGATTTTCTCTGCGGCAACGTTTTCTTTAATTTGTGCTTCCGTTACGGGACTTGTTAATAAGAAGGTGTTAAGGGGCTGGTTGAAAAGCCAAGCAAGGCCGATTTGTGCAACGGAAACGTTCTTTTCCTTTGCAAGGATTTCAGCACGTCTTAAACGTTCAAAGTTATCTTCCGACCAATAGCCTTTTACGCCTGCTTCATCTAAAAATGCTTTGGCTTTGTCTTTTTCGTCATGCTTAAATGCGCCCGAAATAAAACCGCGTGCCAAGGCTGAATATGCAAATACGGCAATATTATTATCTAAATACCACTTTCTTGCTTTTTCGTTAGCCTTGCCCGTTAAAGTTGTGCAAGTGCCTATCCACGGGTTATCAACCTGCTCAATTAAAGAGTAGTTGGGGCTTGTAACGGTAAAGGGAACGAGGTTATGCTTTAATGCGTAGTCATTGGCTTCTTCAATGCGCTCAAAGCTCCAGTTGCTACCGCCGAAAGCGCCGATTTTGCCTTCATCATAAAGGCGGTTCATTGTGTCAACAATTATATCAACCTTAACAGAAGGGTTATCTCTGTGAAGCATATAAATATCAACAAAATCAGTTTTAAGCTTTTTAAGTGCGTTGTGGATATCGTATAAAATGTCAAAATCAGTTACCCTTTCGCGCCATTTGTTGGGGTGTGCACACTTTGAAAAGATAACAACTTTATCGCGCAGATTTCTTTCAAAAATCCAATCACCTAAAATTTCTTCCCCGTAGTGGTCGGAGCAGTCAAAACAGTTGATTCCGTTTGCAAATACGGTATCAAGCAAGTTAAATGCCTTTTCGCGGCATTCTTTGATATCGCTTCGTGATTCATCAACAGCATCAAACAGAATTTTTGTTGCAGTACCGAAAACAACGGGCGAAATCTCTTTGTTTACATAAGGGATTTTTCTCATTTTTAAGCCTCCTTTTATCGTGCAACCGATTGCACTTATAATACCACTTTTTTGCGATTTTGTCAATAATTTGTTTACAAAAAAATGTGGCTTTGGTATAATGTTAAAGAATGAAAGGTGTGAATAAAATGGATTTTACAAAGCTTAAAAAGTATCTTGATAACATTGATAAAAATATGGTGCCTTCTTACAGATGTATCATAAAAAAGGGCAACGAAACCATATTTGAATATTTTAATGCGCAAGACGACATTTTTGAAAGTGAAAAGGATAAGAAATATTATTATATCTTCTCGGCAAGCAAGGTTATAACCTGCACCGCTCTTATGCGCCTTTATGAGGAAGGCAAGCTTGATATTGAAGATCCCGTTTATAAATATATTCCTGAGTTTAAGGATTTATATATTGGCGGAAGCTTTCAGGAATGTGCAAAAATTATAGATAAGGAAACTATGCCCAAGGCTAAAAACGTGCTTACCATAAAGAATCTTTTAACAATGTCAGGCGGCTATACATATAATTTAGGTCATCCTGAAATTTTAAAGGTTTTAGAAGAAAAAGGCGATGATGTTACCACTCTTGATATTGTGCGCGCAATAGCAAAATTCCCCATTATGTTCGAGCCGGGTGAAAACTTTAACTATTCCCTTTGCCACGACATAATTGGCGCTATTATTGAAGTTGTAAGCGGTAAAAAATTCTCAGAATACCTTGATGAAATTATCTTCAAGCCCTTAGGTATGAAGGATACTACCTTCCGCTTAACTGATGATATTGTTAAAAATATGCACACACAGTATTTAGTTCATCCCGGTAATTTTATTGCAGTTGAACAACCTGCACTTTATTGTCCATACGCACTTAAAGGCAAGTATGAAAGCGGTGGCGCAGGTCTTATCTCAACAGCAGAAGACTATGCAACGTTTGCTTCCTGCCTTGCAAACGGCACAAGCGAAAGCGGCTATCGTATTTTAAAAAGGGAAACCATCGACCTTATGCGCAAGGCTCATTTAAGTGAAGAAGCACACAAAACCTTTTCAACACCACGCCCTGGTTACAGTTACGGCTTAGGTGTAAGAACCCATATTGATCCTGAAAAAAGCCATAGTATTTCGCCCGTTGGTGAGTATGGTTGGGATGGCGCGGCAGGTGCTTTTGTTATAATCGACCCTGAAAACAAATTTTCTTTAACCTATACACAACACGTTTTATCCTGCGGATATTGTTACAGCCATATCCACCAGACAATACGAAACCTCGCCTATGAGGGACTTAAAAAATAATTATGTTTAAACCAATACCTGATATTGAAGAACCTAAGTTTTACGATGAAAAAGCATATATAGATTCTAAACTCGTTTTACTTAACGATGGCGAATTTTTTGACGTTAAAATGCAGTATCCATTATTAAAAATGGAAAATGCGGTGAGTTCTTGTTACGTAAGATATGAGGTTTTTGAAAAATTAAAAACAGCACAGAATAATCTGCCTGATGGATATACTTTAAGAATTTGGGACGGCTGGCGACCTTTTGCCTTGCAACAGGAATTATATGAAAAATATTCGCAGAAAATTATTGAGCAATTCAATTTAACAGATGCATCCTTTGAAGAAAAGCAAGAGGTTATAAAAAAATTCGTATCAATTCCGAAAAAAGACGAAAATTCACCTATAGTCCACGCAACGGGCGGTGCAGTTGACGTAACGCTTTTAAAAGACGGTAAAGAGGTTTTTATGGGTACGGCTTTTGATGCCTTTTGCGAAAAAACCAAAACCAATTATTTTGAGTTAACTGATGAAAATCTTGAAGTGCGCACCAATCGCAGAATTTTATATAACGCAATGATTTCAGCAGGCTTTACCAACCTGCCCTCTGAATGGTGGCACTACGATTTCGGCAATAAATTCTGGGCATATTATAATAATCAACCTGCAATATACGCAGGGAAATTTGAATAGACAAAAGCGAGGTAAAATTACCTCGCTTATTTTTATATTTCGCCAACAACTTCGGCAAGGCGCATCATATGTGTTGCAGTACCGATAAGGCAATTTATCCAGAAATTCTCAACGTTTTCAATGCAGTCTTTCTTCATCCAATGGGTAGGAATAAGTCCTGAATTTTTATCCTGCATTCTTGTAAGCATATCCCCTAAAGCACGCGCTTTTTCAAGAAGCAAAGGCTCTTTTGTTATGGAGTAAACGTCAAGCATAGTGTCCATTATTCTTGCGGTACTTGCGTCAATGGGCACGTACCAATAATACTGCTCAACACCTGCGGGGGAATACCAATAATCTTTTTCAGGGTCAAAGTGAGCGTTCCAGGGAGAGAATTTTCCCCATACTACAAATTGGTCTTCAACGAAGCGCATAAGTTCTTTTGCATCTTCTATTTTGTCATTATCGTCAGCAAAGTTTTTGGTAATGTATTTTATCAGGCTGTCCGCATCAATATGGGTAAGGTTTGTATAACTGCCTGAAAGGAGGATATCCTCAAACTGACCTTCCCAATTATAACACTCAAAACGCTTTGCCTGAAGATTTGCAAAGTAGTTGTTTTCAAGGGTGCGCCAGATTTCATCACCTGTTTTTGCATACACCTGATGCAAAAAGTCAAGTATCTGATAGGATGCGCAAACGTTATCACCTTCAACTTCCCCCGTTTCCCTTGAGCGCAAGAGATGCCAACTTCCGCAGCGAAGTACGTTTTCCTTATAATAGTCTGCAATAACCATTGCGGCATCAAAATACTTTTTATCACCCGTTGCATCACTTAACGCAAAATATGCAAGACCTGCAGAAGCGGGATAAATAAGCATTATTTTGTCGGTGCGGTTTTTCGCCATAGGTGCAGTTTTATCAACTGTATCAAAATCAAGACCCTCAAAGGAATATGTTGGGGGAAGCCCCGCAACGGGAGAAGGAGCCTTGTAAGTTATTGAAAGCAAATAATCAGCGGCAGCGGTTGCAATCTTCATTGCTTTTTCGCTGTTTTTTGAATCAAGGGAAGCATAACTTATCATTGCTTTGATAACACTGCTTATGGTTTTTGATGGGTACACGTTGTGAGGATAATATGGGTCAGGCTTGCCGTTTATAAGCCAATATTGATTAAAATCCTCATTAAAAACGTACCTGAATGCATTTAATGCACATTCTTTATATGTACAAGCCCTTTCAGGCAAATTCTCTCTGCCGGGGAAGCCGTCAGCCTTAAAGAAAGTACGCGCACCTGCAAGATATTGGGGGGCTTCGTTTTTATCAAGTGATTCAACCTTCAACGTTACCATACCCGTCGGAATATCTTTCCATATAGGCGCAAGGCTTGCGGTAGGTCTTTCAGCCTTAAAGGTGTGGATAGTACCGTTAATATCGGTAGCGGTAAAAAGATATCCGTTAGCCTTGGGAATAATGGGGAAAGAAAAACATGGGGAATATATAAATTGCGTGGAATTTACGTTCCAGAAGCCTCTGCCTTTTATTCCACCGGGGCGAACCATAAATTCTTCGCTGTTATATTCATTAAATGCTTGTTCTCTGAAATTCATAACAAAACTCCTTTTAGTTTTTATAAATGTATTTTACACTAAAAAACATAATAAGAAAATAGAAAAAAGCAATGTATGTATGTAGATTTTCCACATTTAGTATCCCAAATAAACAAATAACCGAGCCTTTTGTGTGAGGCTCGGTTGATTTTTTATTTAAAGTGATTTATCATTCCGATAACGAAGATGGCTGAAATTATTACGGGAAGGATAAAAGTCATATAAATGCGCATCCAATTTTTGACTTTTGCACCTTTGCCGGTGTTGGCTTCATTTTTAAAGTTATTCCAACCCCAACCGTAACGCAAGGTACAGAAAAGTACGATAACAAGTGAGCCTAAAGGCAATAAAACGTTGCTTACGATAAAATCTTCACCATTCATTATGGGGTTATCTTCACCATTTAAGAAAACGTTAAAGCCTAATACGCACGGCACGCATAAAACAAGCATAAGTATGCAGTTTATAAAGCAAGCCTTTTTTCTTGAAAGGTTAAACAAATCCATTGTGCAGGCAATGATGTTTTCAAAAACAGCAAAAACGGTTGAGAATGCCGCAAATGACATAAATACAAAGAACAAACTTCCCCAAACCTGACCTAAGGGCATATTATTGAAAATGTGGGGTAAGGTTTTAAAGATAAGGGGAGGACCGCTGCTTGGTTCAACGTCAAATGCAAGGCAAGCAGGGAAGATAATAAGACCTGCCATAATTGCAACAAAGGTATCTAAAATGGAAACGTTGATAGCTTCACCTAAAAGTGAACGCTTTTTATCTAAATAACTGCCGAAAATAGCCATTGAACCGATACCCAATGAAAGGGTGAAGAATGCTTGGTTCATAGCATTTACTGTAACGTTAAAGAATCCTTTTAAAAGATTGCCGTCTCCGATTTTAACTATGTTATCAATATTTGGGATAAGGTAGAATTTAAGACCTTCGCTACTGTTTTCCAATAAAATGCTGTTTATTGCAAGTATAACAATTAAGGCTAAAAGGGCAAGCATCATAAATTTTGTTATGCGCTCTAAACCCTTTTGAAGCGAGAATGAGCATACAACAAAACCGATTATAATTGCCGCAAAGGTAACAATAAGCATAATAGGCAGGTTGCCGGTAGTAGCATTATAATAAGTGGATATTTGGTCAGGCGTCATACCGTTGAACTTACCGGTTGCAGTTGAAAAGAAGTAGGCAAGCATTAAACCGCTGATGGAGGTATAAAACATCATAAGAATGTAATTACCAAGCATGGCAAATAATCCGTGAAGATGCCATTTGTGTCCCGGCTTTTCAAGTTGCTGA
>JAZOMK010000281.1:0-4098 GCA_045653985.1 Clostridia bacterium
AGCCATCCTCAACAGTTTCATGGGTAATGCCGGCCTCTTTTAACGTTACCATTTCAGAAAAATGATTACCTAAAATCTCGCGCATTTCCCTTACCTTATGTTCGTTATTTGTTGCAAGTATAAGTTTCAAAGCATTTCTCCTAAAAATTTGATTTTCACTTAAACTATTATATGATATAATCTAAATAAATTCAATAGTAATTTTTACGAAAGAGTGATATTTTTTGCGTAAAAAACATTTATCAGAGATTTTATTTCCGTTAAACGCTTGTTGTACCATTTGCAAAAGCGAAAACGTTTTTAAATACGGACTTTGTGAGGATTGTTTTATCTATCTGCCAAAGATGCGCGGAAACAGATGCGAAATCTGCCTTGATGAAATAAATACCGAAGGTTTATGCTCGGCTTGCCTTGATAAACGTCCTGAATATACAAAGCTATTTTGTAATTACGTTTTTACTTCACCGTTAAGCGCTTTGCTTGTTGGTTTAAAGGATTCTAACAAGCAGTATTTAAAAACGCATTTTGCACAGATGGCACTTGATACTGTTGATGTTTTAGATAAAATCTCACTTATCACAAGTGTTCCTTCAAATAAAAAGCGATTGAGAAAAAGAGGATATAATCAAGCTGAGTTGATTGCTAAAGAACTTTCAGAATTAACAAATATCCCATATGATTCTGTGCTTTTAAGGAGTGGCGACACAAAAACTTCTACACTTAATAAAGCTGAACGATTAAAAAGCATAAAGGATCAGTTTTATTTTAAAAAAGGCGTTTTCGGCGAAACCGTACTTTTAATAGATGATATCTGCACAACAGGCTCTACTTTAAGGGAATGTGCCTTTATGTTAAAGAAGGCGGGCGCTAAAGAAGTTTTCTGTTTTACCGTTGCAAGAACTGACCGCAGAAGTTAATTTCCTTGACACAAAGCATAATAACATAATATAATATATAAATATATAATTTCTCGGAGGGTGTTTTAATGACGCTGAACGATATTTTAATAAAAGTTGATAAGCCTGCCAGATACACAGGTGGCGAAGTTAATATGTGTTTAAAGGAAAATGCTGACGTTAATTTTGTATTTTCCTATCCTGATACATATGAAATGGGTATGTCCCACTTAGGCGGAAAGATAATTTATCATTTACTTAACGAGCGTGAGGACACGTTCTGTCAGCGTGCATATGCGCCTTGGGTTGATATGGAAAATCTTATGCGTGAAAATAATATTCCCCTTTTCACGTTAGAGACAAAGATGCCCGTAAAAAATGCTGATATATGGGGATTTACACTTCAATATGAATTAAGCTATACAAACGTATTGAATATGCTTGATCTTGCAGGTGTTACCGTAAAAAGCGCAGAAAGAAAAGAGGACGAGCCTTTGATTGTAGCAGGTGGCCCTTGCGCTAACCACGCTGAAATGCTTGCTGATTTTGTTGATTGCTTCTTGCTTGGCGACGGTGAAGAAGAGTTAAACGAGCTTATTGATATCTATAAAGCATGGAAAGCATCAAAAAAGAGCAGACATGAACTTTTAAAAATGCTTTCACAAAACGAAGGTATGTACGTGCCTTCGTTATACGAGCATAAGGTTGAAGGCGGCAAGCTTACTATAACGCCCCTTGAAAACGCACCTAAAAACGTTAAAAGACGCGTTGTTGAGGATTTTGAAAACACCTTCTGCCCCACAAAACTTATCGTACCTTTAGTAGAGGTTGTACACGACCGCATTATGCTTGAAATCTTCCGCGGTTGTACGCGCGGTTGTCGATTCTGTCAGGCAGGTTTCTTATATCGTCCAATACGCGAAAGAAGCGTTGATAATTTAGTAAATATCGCACGTTTATGCGCTGACAGCACCGGCTATGATGAAATTTCATTGACAAGCCTTTCAAGCGGTGATTATTCTCACCTTGACCAGCTTATTAAAAGACTTACTTGCGAATTTGAAAATGAGCATATGGATATTTCATTGCCATCTCTTAGAATAGACTCATTTAACCCTGATTTTGTAAGCACGCAAATGAGGAAAAGCTCACTTACCTTCGCGCCTGAAGCAGGCACGCAGAGGATGAGAAACATCATAAACAAAAACGTTACGGAAGAGGATCTTTTAAGAACTGTTCGCGGTGCGTACGAAGCAGGCTACAGAGCAATAAAACTCTATTTTATGATTGGTTTGCCCTTTGAAAACATGGACGACATCAAGGGTATTTACGAGCTTGCAAAAAAATGCACCGAAGTTTATCGCGAAGTTTACGGCAACAATAAAAATATGCGTATAACGGTAAGCACTTCGGTATTTATCCCCAAACCCTTTACCCCATTCCAATGGATTAAGCAGGATACAGAGGAAAGCGTTAAGGAAAAGCAGAAGTATTTATCAGACCTTATCCGCACATTGCGCGGTGTTGAGTATAAATATCATGATTCAACTGCATCAAAGTTGGAAGTTGCTTGTGCGCGCGGCGGCAGAGAAATGTGCAACGTTTTATATTCAGCATGGAAAAAAGGTTGCAAAATGGATGCCTGGAATGAGCATTTTGATATTTCAAAGTGGCAGGAAGCCTTTGACGAAAACAACGTTTCAATGGAAGAAATGGCACAAAGAGAATATGGTGTTGATGACGTTCTGCCATGGGACACAGTTGATGTTGGCGTAACTAAAGCATACTATAAAAACGAGCTTAAAAAAGCTATGAATGAAGAAACAACCCGCGATTGCCGTCAAGGTTGCACAGGTTGCGGTATGATGGCGCTTTGCAAGAAGGAGGTAAAGTAATGCGTCTTTTAATGAAATTCCAGAAAAAAGAAGATGTAAAGTTTATCTCACATCTTGATATGCAAAGGCTTTTTCAACGTGCATTAAGACGTGCAAAACTGCCTTGTGCATATTCACAAGGTTTTAACCCCCACCTTTTAATAAGTTTTGCTTGCGCATTGCCAGTTGGCGTATGTTCAGATGCTGAGTACGTAGAAGTTCAGCTTGAAAAGTTTGTACATCCTGATGAATGTACAATCCGCCTTAATGAAGTTCTGCCTGATGGCGTAAAGATTTTAAAATCCATTGAGCCTGACGAAGTTTATCCTAACGTTGGCAGTGTAATCATTGCGGCTGAATATACTTTAACTCCTGAAAATAGCGAAAATTATGCTGATAAGCTTAACGGACTTTTGAAAAAAGATACAATCGAAATTGAAAAGAAAACTAAAAAAGGCATGGCTGTTGTAAACGTACGACCAATGATACACAGGCTTTCAATGGTTGATGGTTTAATTAAGGCAACACTCTCTTGCAGTAATACCGAAAATTTACGTGCCGATAAGCTTCAAGAAATTTTGGAAAGCGAAGGTATTAAAATTGCCAACGTATCAAGAAACTCGCTTTTTATACTTAACGGCAACAAAATTGAGGAGCCTATAAATTAAATGAAAGAAATTCTTTTAAACGCAGGCATTTTAGAAAAGAATGCCGTCGTTCTTGAAAACAACGAGCTTCTTGACGTTTTTGTTGAACACGCTTCATTAAACTCAGGTGCGGTGGGAAGCATTTATAAGGGCATTGTAGATAACGTTGTGCCGGGTATGCAATCCGCTTTTATTGATATCGGACTTGATAAAAATGCTTTTTTATTCCTTGATGATATTGTTTCCGACAGCAAGGAAACCGACATTCGCAAGCTATTAAAAAAAGGACAAGAAGTTATTGTACAGATAACAAAAGAGGCGCAAGGCGTAAAAGGGCCAAGAGTTACAACCTCCATCACCCTGCCCGGCCATTCACTTGTTCTTATGCCTTTTTATGATTACATCGGCATTTCAAAAAAAATTGAAGACGAAGAAGAAAAAGAGCGACTTAAAAACATAATTTCATCAATAAAATCGCCTGATGACGGTTTTATCGTGCGTACCGATGCCCAAGGTTTAAGCGAAGACACTTTAAAAAATGAAATGACTTTTCTTACCGAGCAATGGGACGAGATATTAAAAAAGTCAAAAATCAAAACTGCGCCTTGCTTATTGCATAGCGAGGACAGCCTTTTATTAACGGTTATCCGCGATTATTTTGATGATTCAATACAAAAGCTT
>JAZOMK010000282.1:0-3990 GCA_045653985.1 Clostridia bacterium
TTGGCCTCCGACTTAGATTTAGTTGCTAAAACAAAAATAAAAGAACCTACTTCCATAGAAAAAATCAAGCAAATAATTTTTACAAAACAGTTCAGAAAATTCACAATAAAATACGGTGTAATTCTATTGCTTTTAAGCATAATTACACCGTACAAACTTTACTATATTATCTTTGGATTATCGCTGATTTTTTTCGGATTGATACAGAAAAAATTAAAACAAATCAATCGACAAAATCGAATTCCATATCCTCAATCCTAATTACACAGCCATCCTTTGCACCTTTATCCCTTAATGCCTGAATTACGCCTTTTTCCCTTAACATACGCTGAAAATAATCAAGGCTTGTGGGATCATCGAAATTAACCTTACGAAGAAGTGCATCAATAAGATTGCCCTCAACAACGAAGATTTCAGCATTAAGCTTTGTAACGATAAATTCATTGGGATCTTCATAATAAACAAGATCACCATCTTCAATGATAGGTTCAGGCTGAGGAAGTTCCTTAAGTTTTTTAGCTACTGCGCGTAAAAGGGGTTCAAAGCCTTGACGAGTTGCCGCCGAAACTTTATATATGGGTGTATCGCCCAAATATTCCTGCAAGCGTGCTAAATTTTCATCACTTCCCGGAAGTTCTGATTTATTTGCAACAACAAATTGTGGTAAGCCTGAAAGTGCAAAAGAATAATTTTCAAGCTCATTATTTATTATTTTAAAATCTTCAACGGGATCTCTGCCCTCTGAGCCTGAAATATCAACAACATGCACAATAACACGTGTGCGTTCAATATGTCTAAGGAAAGCATGACCTAAGCCAGCGCCTTCGGAAGCACCTTCAATAAGGCCGGGAATATCTGCCGCAACAAAGGTTGATTCATCAATTTTTACAACGCCAAGATTAGGTTCAAGGGTTGTAAAATGATAATTGGCAATTTTAGGTCTTGCCTTTGAAATTATTGATAAAATAGTAGATTTACCAACATTAGGAAAACCAACAAAGCCCGCATCAGCAATAGTTTTTAACTCAAGAATAATCTGACGCTGTTTTGTTATTTCACCATTTTGTGAGAAGTTAGGTGTACGAATTTTCGCGCTTTTAAAATGAGCATTACCCTTACCACCTCTGCCACCTTTAAGAACAATTTTACGAGCATCTTTTTCGTACATATCAGCAATTACAAGTCCGCTTTCAGCATCCTTGATAACAGTACCACGAGGAACGCGGATAACAACATCTTCGCCCCTTGCACCCGTACGGAGGTTACTCATACCATTTTCGCCATTACCAGCCGTAAAATGCTTTTGAAAGTGGAAATCAAGCAAAGTGCGCATATCTTCATCTGCAACAAGAACTATATCGCCGCCATTACCGCCATTACCGCCATCAGGGCCGCCTGACTGAACGTACTTTTCCCTATGAAAAGAAAGTCCGCCATTACCGCCATTACCACTTTTTATAAAAATTTTAACATAATCAATAAACATTATAAAAACTCCTGAATTTTATTGGATTTATTTTACCACATCATTACATCTTTGACAAGTCATTAAAATACTTACATTCAGGACGAAGCAAACATTTTTCACATTTTGGCTTACGGGATTCACAGCAACGTCTACCATGCCAAATAATAAGATGATGCGCCTTTAGCCACATTTTTTCAGGAATAACTTGTTGTAATTGCAGTTCTGTGTGAAGTTCATCCTTCGCATTTGCAAGACCTATTCTGTTTGCAACGCGAAAAACATGTGTATCAACAGCAATAGCAGGAATATTAAAAGCAACAGATGCAACAACGTTTGCCGTTTTTCTTCCTACCCCCGGCAATGATTGTAAATCAGTAAGATCTCCGGGAACTTCACCATTAAATTTTTCAACAATTATTCTACTTGCTGCCAAAATATTTTTTGCTTTATTTTTATAAAATCCGCAAGAAAATATCTTGTTTTGAAGTTCGCTTTCCGTTAATGTTATCATTTTTTCAGGTGTACCGTACTCTTTATACAATTCTCTTGTAACAACATTCACCCGTTTATCAGTACATTGGGCAGAAAGAATTACTGCAACAAGCAGTTGATAATTAGTTTTAAATTCAAGTTCAGTATCCGCATCAGGATACATTGTTAAAAGTTTTGATAATATAATTTCACTATTCATACGCTATAAAAAAGCCGCCATAAAGGCGGCTTAAAAATTATTCAGCTTTGTTTGCTTTTTTCTTCTTTGAAACAACAATTACTATAACAACCGCTGCAATAACAACTACTGCACCTGCTGCAATAATTATGATTGTAGGATCAATTCCGCCATCATCTTTGGGTTCATCACTATCGCTCTTGTCTGTACCACTGCCATCGCCAGAACCACCGGGAACAGCTGTAGGTTCAGGAGTCGTTGTGTCATCACCAGGAGTTGTTGCACCATCATCAGGAGTTACTACAGGTGCAAGAAGATCATTACCTGCGAAGTCAACTTTTACTAATTCAGAAACCTGACCAGTAGAATCCTTACCCATTGTTGTAATGGTCTGTGCTCTCATATCAGTAATAACTGTCTGGTTTATGTTATTAAGAACTGTAAGTGTTTCAATACCATCTTCTTTGCCATAGAAATATGCTCTTAAAGCATTAAGATATGTAGCATCATACTGGTATTCTTTATCTGTCTTTGTGGGGCAAAGATAAGCGCCACCCATAAAGTCATCCCAAGCATACATCATAACTGCTGAGAAGTTTGCAGGCTTATTGGTTGTAGCAACTGCATTTTTAACGTGGTTTACAAGTTCTTCAGCTGTAGCTGCTGCAACGAAGTCATCAGCTGCGCCTGTTCTTGAATAACGAACTGAGAAAGTCTTTTCTTTACCCTGCTGTTTGTTTGCTTCAACGTTAATGGGGTTGTTTGCAAGCAAAGTCTTATCAAAGCCTGTTACAACGTTAGGAATAACTGCTGCGCCGTTTGCCCAGTTTGCTTCAACGGTAGCTGTCATATTTGCATATGCTTCACCGTTTTTACCTGTACCCTCTGTCCATGAAATTGCTTCAGCGCCAACGTTGATAGCTTCATCATAGCTGGGTGCGTTAAGTGCGATTGCGTAGATTGATTCAACGCCTTCTTTAAGGTTTGTCTTATCCTTTACAGCTTTTTTAAGTGTTGAGTTAAGCTTTGTAATCTGATTTTGGATATCAGCATTCCACTTAATAAATACAACAGGTCTGCCGTCTTCAGCTACAAGATAACCTTTTCTTGTAAGATACTGGTCAACAACAAGGTTTCTTTCCATGCTCTTACCTGAATCAAAATCACCGTCAAGAACAAGTGCATAATTAACAGCATCGCCAATGCTCTTTGTACCAAAGAGTGAAGCATGACGGATAAGCTGCATGTTCATGTTACGAATAAGGTTTGTTGAGCTGTTGATTGAAGCATAACCCATGTGGAGTTCATATGCAAAGAAATCAATACCAACAGCTGCTGCAGCGTTAATTTCAGAAACAAGATATGCTTCTGCAAAAGAATCAAAATAAACAGCATTATCTCTATCAAAAGCATAGAAAGGAATTTTGTTTGTGCCGGTAAGTGCCTTTGCCATGGTATCAGCAATCTGATAGTCATAATCAGAAGGAACAACTTCACCGTTAGCATCTAACATGCTTCCGCTTTCACCCTGAAGATAGAATGCACCAACAAGGCTATCTACTACTTTCTTTTCGCCTGTTTCTTCTACGGTTTCACTTGTAGTTACATCTGCAGTTGCATCTGTTTCATCAGCAAGAACCGTAAAGCTGAATGTTGAAAATGCAATACATATAGCCATTAAAGCTACCAACAATTTTTTCATTTAAAATACCTCCTAAAAATCTTGGTATTATAAGTATACAACACCTTTAAAAAAAAATCAACATATTTTTTTCAAATTTCGTTACATTTTATTAATTTATTATGTACGGCAAAATATTTCCGCCCTCAAATATAATATGTTTTAATTTTT
>JAZOMK010000283.1:0-1934 GCA_045653985.1 Clostridia bacterium
TGTATATGGAAGGTTATACGAAAAGACACATGACGGTAAGCCATTAACATACAAATGCTGGCTTGAAGGTTCAAGCAATACTTTTATAGTTAAAGCTGAAGATCTTAAAAATAGTAAGAAAAGGTGGTGAAAAGCAATGAACGAAAAGTGCAAAATTTGCGGCTGTACATTATTCAAGTACAAGGCCAGTAAAAACAAAGTAGGCAAGTACTGCGCAGGTTGCGGCAGGCGTATATGCTGGATAGTTTCTTTTAAGTTTAAAGAAGGGCAGGGCAAGTGATGGCGCAAGTAACGATTACTTATAATAAGAAAGAAATGCAATGGCTGGTAAAATTCGGCCGGTTAACAATCTTTGTAACAGACAATTACGAAACAGCAAAAGAATTTGCATTGCGGTATCAGGCAGATCAGGAAGGTAGGCAGTATGATAATTGAAAAAAGATGGACAACAAAATTTAAAAAAGTTGTAGATGGGCAGGTTTTTGAGTATTTAGGCACTATTTATATGCGTGTTGCAATTATAGATATGGTAGGCAGGCTTATATGTAATGCTGTAGATCTTGAAAGTGGCAATTACAATACAGTTATTGATGATGCAGAAGTAACATTATACGAAAACGCAAAGGTGGTGTTGATATGATCCCTGAAAAGAAATACAACTTTTATATATCACCTGCAGAACGTAAAGAATGGAATGATGCCTGTGCTATGATCCGTAACAGTAAGTTATATCCGGTTATCAAAAATGCACCTATTGCACCGGACAGGGCCAGTGCGATACGTATATATTATGAACGTGAGCAGGCACAGAAAGGCATGCAGACAGATGATAACACAAATTATAAGGTGGTGGATGATTATGTTTACTGATTTTTCTACATTAAAGAAACTGAAGCAGGCCACAGCACAAACAGATTTTGCATGCAAGTTAATCATAAACAACGGTATCTATGCACAACTGCCAGATGGCTGCATGATAGATCTACAAGCATATTCATTTATGAAGGCCAGTACATTGACAAAATGGCTGAATGTGTTATATCTTATAAGAAAGGAAGGGGCAGCTTATGGCGATAATATACACTGATCTAGCTGAAAGTATTATAATAGAACACAGGCCGCTATTTGATGAATATATAATGCATATTAATCCGGTATATCAACATTGGCATCTAACTATTTTATTAGATGGTTTTTTCCCTTGTGATATGGGCAGATGCAGAAAGTTATGCAAGATGCTATATGAGTATTCAGACTATGATTGTAAGCTATGTTTTATATCCCTTGCAGGCTGTTTGCATCATATATTAAATAAAATGCGTGATAAAGGTTGCGAACTTTCTTATATTAAGCGCATGAAGAAAAACATAGATTATATTGAAAGGATGGCGGAAAATGGCTAAAGTTGTAAATGAAGATGTTTACAAAGCTATAGATGCAGTTAACAAACAAATTCAGGCAATAGTTAAAGCCGGTGAAAAAGGTACTATAAATGTATCGCTTGTTATGAATGACTATGTAAACATGATACATAGTGTGTTAAAAGCATCTAAAGGTTTAGATGAATTTATACTGCTTGATACAGCAGAAACACCATACACATACCCTATACAGATATCAAAATCTGTTAAAGCGCAGCAGATGATTACGCCTGAAATGATGGCGCGTATCAAAAAACTGCCCACAATCGGCAAGTATAGAGAAGAAAAGCGCAAAAAGGTTGCTGCAGAACTTGGTAAAGATCCTTCTAAAGTTACAAATGCAGAAATAAAGCAGTATACAGATGATGAAGCACTGGTGCGTGCAGCAGAAGATAGCCGCGGCAAGATAAAGTATAATGCAGATGATTATGCAGAAATGATACAGCCGGGTACAAAAAGTTATGCAGAACTTGCACAGATAGTACGTAATTACGAAAACAGATTAGGTCAGGA
>JAZOMK010000284.1:0-6346 GCA_045653985.1 Clostridia bacterium
ATAGTTTTCAACCTTGTTTTGTTCAGTGACGAAAATGCCGTTTCCGTTGCTGAAAAGTATGCTGAAAACATAACGCATAGTATCATCAGAATAATTTGTGTAATTTGCGTATCCATTTTTTACTCCTTAAAAGTTGATTTCTTTTATATTTTAACAAAAATATTTTATTTGTCAAGTGTTTGTACAAAATCTCGGTCTATCTGTATTACTGTAGATAAACGGCAGTCATTTTTAGCGATTGCTTCTTTAATTTTATGGGTGATAAGTTTTGTGTTTTCTGTTTTTTCGTCAAAGGGAACAACCATATCAAAAATAATGTTCATGTTGTTTTCGCCCTTTGTCATTCTTAAATCATGAATGGTGTAAACACAGTTTTCTTCTTTGAAAATATCGTATACGATGGTTTTGATGTTATTAAGGATGGGATCACTTGAGCATATAGGATCCATATGAATTGTAATTTCACAACCTGTTTTTTGATAGATGGTTTTTTCAGTTAAGTCAATGGCTTCGTGTATGGCAATTACGTCAGATGTGCTTTCAACTTCAGCATGAACTGATGCAAAAATTCTGCCCGGTCCGTAATCGTGAATGATAAGGTCGTGAATATCTAAAATTTCAGGGGTTTCAAGAAGCATAGAGGTAATTTCGTCAACAGTTTCTTTTTCAGGCGCTTTGCCTAATAATATGCCAACGGTATCTTTTGCAACTGAGAAGCCTGCATACATAATAAGCAATGAAACCAATGCACCAACGTAGCCGTCAATAACAAAGGGCAAAATGTGAAGACCATCAATAATAGTTGAAATGATTACTGCACTTGTTGCAATACTGTCGTTACGGCTGTCAATGGCGGTTGCAATAAGGGTTGGTGATGAAATTGCTTTTCCTAAATATCTGTTTATGCCAAACATAAAAAGTTTTATAGGTACGGATATTGCAAGTATGCCTATTAAAAGCCAGTTTATATTTTGCGCATCTTCGGGGTTAAGAATTTTGGTAAAAGACGATTTGCAAAGCTCAAAGCCAACAAGCATAATAATAAAGGCAACAATAAGGGCAGAGATATACTCAAACCTGCCGTGGCCAAAAGGATGATCACGATCAGGCTTTCTGTTACTTAATTTAATGCCGATAACTGAAATCACCGTTGAACCCATATCGGAAAAGTTATTAAAAGCATCGGAAATTACAGCAACAGAGCCTATCATAATACCAACAGAAATTTTAATGATGAAAAGTATAAGGTTGCAGATAATGCCCAATGCGCCTGAAAGCAAGCCATATTTCTGGCGGACTACGGAATTAGTTACGTCATCATAATCCTTTATAAAAAGTTTTGTAAATGCTTTAAACATAAAAACCACCCTGAAAATGAATTTTTTATATTATATCACGAAAATGATAAAAAGTATACAAAAATTACTCTGTTCAAAATCAATTAAGTATGATATAATATAACAAAAGTATTACGACGGAGGACTATAAATGCGTCTTGATAAGTTTTTAAAGGTATCGCGTATTATAAAACGCAGGACGGTTTCCAACGATGCTTGCGATGCAGGTAGGGTAAGTATAAACGGCAAAGTTCAGAAGGCAGGCTATCAGGTAAAGGAAGGGGATATTATATCAATTACCTTTGGTGATAAAACACATTCCTTTAAAATAATGCTTACTGATGATAACGTTGCAAGAAAAACCGGTGCGCCCATGTTTGAGGAAATACAATGATTTGCGCATTGATTCCTGCGGCGGGAAGCGGCAGCCGAACAAAATTAAACGAAAATAAAATATTTTTTAAGCTTGATAATGAAAGCATCATTGAAAAAACAGTTAAGGCATTTTTAAACCATAATCGCGTTGATAACGTATGTATTATCTGTGCTGAAAAGGATGAGGAAAAACTTAAAAGCATTTTTTTGGATAAAGTGCAGTATGTACGTGGCGGTAAAACACGTGGCGAATCAGTGCTTAACGGCTTAAATGCCATTAAGGATAAATATGATACCGTACTTGTGCACGATGGCGCAAGGCCTTTTGTAACTAAAGATATTATCGACCGCGTAATTGATAATATTAAATCTATGCAAGGGGCAATAGCCGGTGTAAAGGTAACGGATACAATAAAGCAGACTGATGAAAATGCAGTTGTGCTTTCAACACCTGAGCGCTCAAAATTATGGGCGGCACAAACACCTCAGGGCTTTTTAACCAATGAACTTATTTCTGCTTACGAAAAAGCAGGAACTGAAATGACTGATGACGGTGCAGTTTTTGAGTTTGCAGGCAACAGCGTTAAAATGGTTGAGGGTGCATATTCCAATAAAAAAATTACAACTGAGGATGATGTTAAAATGTCAAAATCATATTTAGTTGGTATCGGTTATGATGTCCATGCCTTGTGTGAGGGCAGACCGCTTATAATCGGTGGTGTAAATATTCCTTATGAAAGAGGCTTAAAAGGTCATTCTGATGCTGACGTTCTTCTTCATGCAATAATGGATGCGCTTTTAGGTGCGGCAGGGTTAGGCGATATTGGCAGGCATTTCCCTGATACGGATGAAAAGTATAAGGGTATTGACAGTATGCTTCTTTTTAAACACGTAATTTCGCTTTTAAAAGAACAAGGCTTTGAGGTTAATAATATAAGCGCAATAGTAGTGGCGCAAAAACCCAAATTAAAGCCGTACATAGAAGAAATGAACAAAAATATTGCAGAAAATGCAGGCATAGAACTTTCTAAAGTAAACGTTGCCGCAACTACAACCGAAAAACTTGGTTTTGAGGGCAGGGAAGAAGGCATAAGCGCCCAGGCAACAGTAACAATAATAAAGTGAGGGGCAGAAAATGAAGTTTTCGCAAATCAACGATGTTTTGAAATATAAATATGGCGATGGTAAAGATCCTAAAAAGGTTAAAAAACGCAAAAAAATAATGTGGACAGTGCTTTCCGTAATCTCCATTTTGCTTATTGTGGCAATCGTTTTATTAGTATTGTACTCAAACGGCATGTTTAAAAAGGGTGAAGATGCTTCAGAAAACGGTACGTCACAAGGCACGCAACAACTTGTGGAAACGCCAAAACCTTGGGCAACACCTGCGGTAAGTGAAAATATTACCGTTGAAGATAATCGTTCAGGTAGCGTCAGAGTAATGGAAGTAAACGAGGTAAGAATAAATCAGCCAAGTATCTATGGCCATGAAATGCTTTTCTCAGCAGTTGAAGGCGCGTTGGAAGGCTCGGTACTTACAAATTTATATCTTTACAATGCAACTGACGGCTCATATAAGCGTATAGCAAAAAGTAAAATGAAAGGTGGGGAAATTTATGAAACCTATCTTTCTGAAAATTGGGCGGTATGGGTTGATACTGACCATAAAGGCAAAAACGTCATATACAAAATGAATCGCGTTGAAATTGACGGCATTAAAGCAAACACCGTTTCAGAGGTTCGCGAAACTGAAAATCATATGCCGCGAATGGGACTTTATGGGGACTATCTTGTTTGGATGGAACAGGTAAGCGACAACGAAGATAAATTGTACTTCATCGACCTTACGTCTGATGAAAACATGGCAATAAAGCTCTTTGAAAATACAAATTATGCAGTAAGCACGCCATATATCTATAAAAATACGGTAATCTGGGCAGACGTTGATCCTGGCAGAGAAGGCGAAAACGTAAGCGCTATTTACAGCCTTGTGTTTGAAGATTTAGGCGAAAATGATACGCTTGATGAAGAAACTGACGAAGAAGAGGAAGATTCCGGCGTATTGGAACCTCAGGTATTTTCTACAGGCACTTACGTACATAAACCTATCTGTAATGATGATGTTTACGTATGGATAGATAAAAACAATGCACCCGATTCTACACTTTATTATGCCTATAAAAGTGGTGCAACACCGCCCGTAGCATTCTGGGATAACGTAACGCAGTATTCACTTGGCGATAAGTTTATTGTATTTGTTTCCGATAACGTTGTATATGCTTATTACTATGAAAAGAATTTATTGATTCAGGTTTCAGAGGCAAACTGCAGCGCTATATTGCCCCAGGCTTTTGGCTCGCTTATTGTGTGGGAAGATAAAACCAAAACAAGCGGCAACGATGTGTTTAAGTACAACATAATTGAATGATATGAAAGAAAAAACAATGTATGTATGCTCCTCATGCGGTTATGAAACGGCTAAATGGCTTGGCAAATGTCCTGGCTGTGATAGTTGGGGCACACTTGAAGAGCAAGTAATAAAAACTGAACCTAAAAATAAAGCGATGCGCAAAACTACGGAAGCACCGCAAAGAGACGTGCAGAAGTTAAAAAACGTTGAAACGGTAAGTTATCAGCGGTTTTCTTCAGGCAGCGGTGAACTTGACCGCGTTTTAGGTGGCGGAATAGTTCCGGGAAGCATTGTTCTTTGCGGCGGTGATCCGGGCATTGGTAAATCTACTTTACTTTTGCAGGTTTGTAATTATGTTGCAAAGGATAAAAAGGTTTTGTACGTTTCGGCTGAAGAATCAGCCCATCAGATAAAACTGCGCGCTGATAGGCTTAAATGTATGTCAGAGGATATTTATATTCTTGCTGAAACCGATATTGACGAAATCTGCGCACAGCTTGCATCAAAAAGGCCTGAAATGGCTATAATTGACTCTATCCAAACTGTATATGCGCCTTATTTAAGTTCTGCACCGGGTACAGTTTCGCAGGTTCGCGAATGTGCATCAAGGCTCATGCGCATAGCTAAGGAAGAAGGCATCACAGTATTTACCGTTGGCCACGTAACAAAGGAAGGCACTCTTGCAGGACCTAAAGTGCTTGAACATATTGTTGATACGGTAATGTATTTTGAAGGCGAAAGAAATTCCACTTTCCGCGTTTTAAGGGCAAATAAAAACCGTTTCGGCTCAACCAATGAAATTGGTGTTTTTGAAATGAATGAGCAGGGAATGGTTGACGTATTAAATCCCTCTGAAATCTTTATGTCTGAACGCAATGAACCTGTTGCAGGTACAAGTGTTATGTGTTCTTTGGAAGGCACGCGCCCTGTTATGGTTGAAATTCAGGCATTAACCGGCAATTCGGGTTTTAATAATCCGCGAAGAGTCGGTAGCGGTATTGATTACAGCCGTATGGTAACTTTGCTGGCTGTGCTTGAAAAAAGATTGGGATATACCCTTTATAATCAGGATGTTTACGTAAACATTGCAGGCGGTTTAAGAATTGATGAACCTGCCCTCGATTTACCTTTGATAGCGGCAATAGCCTCGGCATATAAAAATCTGCCGTTGCCTGCTGATACGGTTATTCTTGGTGAGGTTGGTCTTACAGGCGAACTTCGTGCAATCAACGGTGCAAAACAGCGTATTGATGAGTGCATCAAATTAGGTTTTAAGAAAGTTATTCTTCCTAAAGGCAATAAAAGGAGTTTCAATGGCGGCGAAAGTATAAAATTATTGTTTGCTGATAACGTGTTTACCGCATTATCACTTGCCGCAGTAAAAGAGAAAAATGATTAAGCGTATTATAAGGTTATTGTTTGCACCTATCGGTGGTGCTATAGGATATTGGCTCTGGGTTCTTATAGAGACGATTCTTTTAAACTTTGATATTGTTTTGTGGGGATGGGCGGCTATTCTTTGTGAAATAGCTTGCATTTCCGTTTTTGCTGTAACCGGATATTTTGTAGGCAAGCCAATTTCAAAGTGGGTGGCATATATTCTTGCAAAGTACACTAAAAAAGCAAAAGATATGTCTGTATCAGAACTTTTTGCCGTTACGGTAGGTCTTTTTGTCGGCTTTATTTTTGCATTCCTTATTTGCCAGATTTTTGATAAGATAAGCAATGAAATACTTGTAACATGTATAAATGCACTTGTGTACATATGTCTTGGTTTCTTTGGCGCAAGGGTTGCATATATCCGCCATGATGACATGGATTTTGTTACCGCAAAAAATAAAGGCGAAGATAAAAGCGATATTCTTAAAGGCACTATTCTTGATTCAAGCATACTTATCGACGGCAGAGTTTATGATATTTATATGACGGGTTTTCTATCTGAACCCATATATATACCGCAGTTTATTCTTGAAGAACTTACCCGCTTGGCTGATAGCGAGGATAACAAAAAGCGCACAAGGGGCAGAATCGGTTTAGACAGCGTAAAGAAAATTAAAGAGCATAAAAACGTTGTTATCATTAAAAAAGATGTGCAGGGTGATAGTATTGATGAAAAAATAATAAACCTTGCAAAACAGCTTGGCGCCAATGTTATGACCAATGATTATTCACTTAACATGGTTGCATCGGTGCAGGGGGTAAAAATTCTTAACGTAAATGAATT
>JAZOMK010000285.1:0-1958 GCA_045653985.1 Clostridia bacterium
GCGTTATTCTTTACCATGCAGACAACAGTAAAATATATGAGGGCAAATAAAATTAAAGGCAATATTTTAAATGTAACATCGGTTGCAGGATATGAAACGGTATACGGCATTTACGGCGCGTCAAAAATCACTGCTGCTTCATTAACAAAAGGATGGGGCAAAATGTATGCTGATGAGGGTATAACCATAAACGGCATTGCTCCCGGACCTGTTGCAACTGAAATGAATAATTGGCACGAAGGTGATTCGATGAAACATGACCGCGTCCCTTACGGAAGATTTTTGACAGTAGAAGAAGTTGCAAACCTTGCAAAATATCTTTTATCGGAAGAAGCAAAAATGGTTTGCGGTGAAACGGTTATTTTAGATGGTGCATATCATATAAGGTGAGAATATGACTGAGAGAATAAAAAAATTGCTGGATAAAACCATTAAAGGTGAAATGTGGGTTGAACCCGTAAAAACTGAATATGATAGGTGTGATTTGTTTTTATCGCCCATTAAAATGTCAGGCAAGCGCGTATGTGAATTTATAGATAATCAGGATGTGTTTTTACCTGAAGAATCCGTATTTACGGGGCTTTTGCGGTTTGATTCTTCTGTTGAAGGGGATATTTTTAACAGAAGCGGACACAAGAATTTTAATTTACTGGCATCAAATTTTTATAACCAACCTGTTGATAACCTGATAACTTTTGAGTGGCAACATTCAGTTGGTGATTTTGCTAAAATTATAAATGGCGGTATTATAAAAATTCTTGATGAAATTAAAACATCAAAGGAATTTTACAAAAATGATTTATCGGCACTTGAATTTCTTGAAACTCAAGAAGATATCTGCAACGCTATTATAAAAAGGGCGAAGAAAGCATCGGAAAAGGCAAGAATTTTAAGCGAGGAAACGAAAAATAGTCAATATAAAGAAAATCTTATAAAACTTTCGGAAAGTTTAAAAATAGTGCCTGAAATGCCTGCACAAAGTTTTTATCAGGCGGTGCTGAGCCTTTATTTTGTATATCCTTTTATACCTGACAGTATCGGGTTGATTGACAGATATCTGTATCCTTTTTATAAGAAAGATATTGAAAATAAAACACTTACAACTGAACAAACAAAAGAGTATCTGCAAGAACTTTTTTTAATGCTTCAGGGGCGTATACATATATCCTCTAACCGATTTTATCGCGGTGGTGAATCACATTTCTGCATAGGCGGGTATCTTGAAAATGGGGAAGATGGATTTAATGAACTTTCAAAACTTGTGGTTGAAGCGCTTGTGGAGTTGCCTACGTGGATACCACAGATTTCTTTAAGATGGACTAAAAAAACGCCACGTGAAGTTTTTTCGTTTATGCTTGATATGGAGAGAAAAGATAATAACAAGCGCATTGCGTTTGTAAATGATGAACCGCGCATAAAAGGACTTATGAAGTATACGGGCGTATCCTATAACGATGCGGTTAATTACACAATGATGGGTTGCAATGAACTTGCCTTGCCTGGCGGCATGGTGCTTGGTTTTGATCCGATAAACATTGCACGGTCAATGGAAAATACCTTTTTTAAACGTTTTAAGGATGTTGAAAAAACAGAAAATTTTGAAGAGTTCTATAAAGTTTTTGAAGAAGAACTTTTTTCTGATTTATGGCAAGCCGAAAAAATAAGCAAGGGTATGCAGGATATCCGCGCAAGGGATATACATCTTATAAGCAATATTTTTCTTGAAGGAACTATAAAAAATGCAAAAAGTTGTACTCAGGGCGGACTTGAAAGATATATTGCTGTAGGAGACCTTATCGGCATAACAACGGTAATTGATTCCCTTGCTGTTATAAAACAGTTTGTCTTTGAAGAAAAAATCATTACTATGGCTGAAATAACCGATGCCCTTCATAAAAATTGGCAAGGCTATGAAGATTTAAGAACGCTAATACTTAAAAAAGGTGCGTTTTTCGGTA
>JAZOMK010000286.1:0-2636 GCA_045653985.1 Clostridia bacterium
AAATTTATGAATACGTTGAAGCCTATAAACGCCTTGTTTTCAGTGCTGACGGATGCCGCGTATACAATCCTACACTAATTGATTTGTGGATTGATGTTGACGGAAAATTATATTCAATTAAATCAGGCAAAACAATTTTAATAGGGGAATAAAAATGAAACTTGCTTCATCAACGGGTGATTTTTGGTGGTATGTTACCACTTTAGAGGATACCATTAAGTGCTTTAAAGATACAAAATTTAAAAATATAAATCTTGAAATTACCAAGAACAACGACCTTCTTATGGAAGACAGCGATAACTATTTAGCTCTTGTGGATAAACTTATTGCAGTAAGGGAAGAAACGGGTTTAAACTACGCTGTTGCCCATGCGCCATGCTTGCATTTTCCTATCCCTGATGTTTTAAAAAATAAGGATAATGAGGAATTTAAAAACAACATCCGCGCAATAAACCGTTCAATAGAAATATGCCATAAACTTGGCATCAATCGTATTGTTGTGCATGCTTGCGCAAACGATTTTTTTACTGAGGACGAGTTTTTTCAGTATAACAAGATTTTTTATAATGCGCTTTTTGAAACGGCAGAAAAGTATGATATTATGCTTATGACCGAGAATTGGGATAATAACGGAACTCATTTTTCAACGGGCGAAGAAATGCGCAGATTTATTGATAAAATAAATCATCCTTTACTTTGTGCTTGCTGGGATACCGCGCATGGTAACATCTGTCCTAAAGCCCGTGAAATAGGGCAGTATGACAATATTATTGCATTGGGCGATAAGTTAAAAGGTATGCACGTTTCCGATAACTTTGGTGATTGCCACCATCATTCATGGCCCTTTGCAGGCATTATAAATTTTGATTCCGTGATGCAAGGTCTTTTAGACGTTAATTATGATGGTTATTTCACTTTTGAGGCATCATATTCACTTTTGCATAGGCATAATATACCTCATTATCGTCCACATTGGGAGCATAATGGTAAAATCATAAGAACCCTTCAAAGCCCGTCCCTTGATTTAAAGAAAAAAGCAACAGATTTATTATATGAAACCGGCAAATATATTTTAGAAACTTATAATTGTTTTGAGGAATGATTGCGGAAAATATCAAAACGATTAAATTGTAAAAAAATAAGAAGTACATTTATTGTACTTCTTTATTTTTTATATCCTTTATTGCAAGCAAAACGCTGGCAGACAGCACTATAATTGTGCCGATAATATACATAAAATTAAATTCATCAAAAATAAATATACCTGCAATAACGCTGGTTATAGGCTCTAAGGTGCTTAAAATTGAAGCACGCCCGCCACCGATTATAAATGTGCCTTGCTGGAAAAGTACCACAGCGCCAACGTTAAGCATTATTGCAAAGAAAACCGTTAAAAGCCAGCCGTTAAGGGTGGCGGGGAAGATAAGACTTCCTGAAAAGAAACAAATTAAAAACATCACAATACTGCTTACAAGGGCAATATAAAAACTAAATAAAAACCCCGTAACTTCGTTGTTTTTGAACTTTGCGATAAGCACAATGTATATTGCATAAGTTATGCCTGAAGATAATGCAAGGATGCTTCCTGTTAAAAAGTTTTCGCCATCCAACGATGTATTAAAAAAGGAAACACCAACAATACATAAAATAACGCTTATTAAATTTGAGATATCAATTTTCTTTTTTAAGAAGATTATTCCTATTACTACAACTGCGGCAGGGTATATAAAGTGGAAAACCGTTGCCGCCCCTGAAGGCATATAGTTATAGGATAAAAACAGTAACAGAGGTGTGAAACAACAACCCATCAGCGCGATAAGCGAAATAGTCGGTAAAGTTTTAGGTTTAATCTTTAACGTTCTTTTTGTACATAAGGCAAGTATCGCTAAAATCGGCAAAGAAAATACGTTTCTAAAAAATACAAGACTAAGGGCATTAACGCCATCATCATAAATAAATTTTGCCATCATCGGCATTAAACCGAAGATTATGGCACTTAAAATAATAAAAATATATCCTTTTAATTTTTGCATTGTTTATCCCTCTTAGAAAATTGAAAGTGCTTTTAAGATAAAGGTAAATATAAATACTGTAAAGGCTGATATAAGCGTAGTCCACACAACAAGCTGCCCTGCGAGGATAGCATCGTTTTTCATTTCTTGCGCCATTGGTACGCTGGATACGGCAACGGGCGTTGCAAATATGGCAACAAATGCGGCAAAATGTGCGCCGTTAAAATGCTCTCTTAATAAAACTGCAATGCCGAGTGCGATTAAAGGTACGATCACAACACGTATTATTGAGCCAAAAATAATTTCCTTTTTTAATTCTTTTACGGCAGAAAATTCAAACTGCGCACCTAAAACGATTAAAGCAAGTGGTGTAGCCATGTTTGAAAAATACGTAAGTACGGTGTAAACAGGCGTTGAAGAAAGCCTGAAATCAAAGTCTAATTTTATAAATAAAGCGCGTATCAAAAGGACAAAGAAACCTACTGCGATGCTTTGTATAAGGGGATTCTTAACAATACCCAATAAAATATCTTTAAAGCCTTTTTTGCTTTTTTCGTTCATAAAAACAGTAAGACTTATAACAGCGAAACCATTAAAAACAGGTATGGTCAATGCTGAAAGCAA
>JAZOMK010000287.1:0-2198 GCA_045653985.1 Clostridia bacterium
TTATATAAAAAAGCCTGAACGCCTTTATGCTGATGGTGTAACACTTAATAATAACGTACTTTCATGGGCAGAAGTTACCGATGAAAACCATTGTTATTATCGTATATACGCATCAGAAAATCCTGATTTTATACCAACAAAAGAAACACAGATAGCATCAACTGTCGGTACGGATATTCTTGTTGCGGATAATTCACTTTATTATAAAGTTCTTTCTGTTGATTGCTACGGCAACGTATAAAGCAAAAAGACTGCAAAAAATTTGCAGTCTTTTTTTTACTTTCTTCTGATAAATGCTGCGGCAACAGCGCCGGGACCTGCGTGTGTACCAACAACGCTACCGATAAGTGTATACTTTAAATTATCAATATTACCTTCCCACAAGGATGCGCTATCTTCAATATATTTTTTTAAAAGTATATCTGAAAGTCCCGTATAGCCTAACATAATCGGCTTGCTAAAGTCAATTCCGCCTATGGCTTCAATTTCTTTTACAAGCAAATTATTTGCTTGTTTTGAGCCACGTGCTTTGCCTAAAATTTCAATTTGCCCATCAAAAATTCTTGCAACGGGTTTAATTGATAAGAGATTACCCGCAAAGGCAACCGTTTTTGATATTCTGCCGCCTTTTTTAAGATATTCAAGGGTATCAAGCATGGCAATTACAGTTACATCTTCTCTTATATCTTCTATTGCTTTTACGATTTCTTCGCATTTTTTGCCTTCTTTAACAAGTTTTAAAGCATATTCAGCAAGGACGCCTGTACCGATGGCAACACTTTTACCATCAACAACAAAAATATTATCATAATTCTCTTTTGCAATCATCGCACTTTGATAAGTGCCTGATAATTTTGATGAAACTGTTATTACAATAGCACTTTCGCCTTTTTCAGTTACCTCTTTATAAGCCTTTTCAAAGGCCTCGGGCGTTGCCTGGCTTGTTGTAGGTAAAGCATCACACTCAACAAGTTTTTCATAAAATTCTTGATTTTTTATTGTTACACCATCAATATATTCTACACCATCAAAATTTATGGTTAGTGGTACGATTATTAACTTATTTTCAACTTCCGCATTGCAGTTGCAGGTTGAATCAACTATTATGTTTATTTTCATTTTATATACCTTTCTTGCTGATTATTTTTAAATTTTGTTCAAGTTTTTCAAGGGATAAATAGAAAGATTCCCGTTCTTCTTCAGTTACACCTGCCGCTTCAACTGCCATTTTTGCCCTGTTGCAAACAAATTCTGCCGCTTTTATTCCTTCAGATGTTAAAAATAAGCCTGCACGATAGGAATCATTTTCCTTGACAATCAGTCCTTTTTCAACCATATTGCCAACCGCGCGGGAAACTGCTGCCTTATCATTATCGCATTTTTCAGTAAGTTCAACAAGCGTCATTTTATCTTCGCTTTTATATAACGTTATAAGATACTGGGCATATGCCCCCTTTAAGCCGTATTTTGCCATTTCATCAGCAAGAATTTTTTGTACGCTTTTATGTATCGAACCTATTAACAATGAAAATTTTATAAATCTGTTAAGCATAATTTTCTCCTTTTTTGTTGACTTATCAACAATTATTATATATGTTTTTTGTTGAGTTGTCAACAATTTTATTAAAAAAAACGAAGCACCAATTAAAAGGTGCTTTTAAAATTACTTTTCATAAAGTATAACGCGTTGGTCGTTATCGACTTCATCAGTTAAAACTTTTATAACTTCATCAAGGCTTGTTGGTACGTTTTTACCTACGTAATCTGCCCTGAAAGGCAATTCCCTATGCCCTCTGTCAATCAAAACAGCAAGGCGGATACATTGGGGTCTGCCAATATCCATAAGGCAATCAATGGCAGCACGAACGGTTCTGCCTGTAAACATAACGTCATCAACAAGAATAATCTTTTTACCATCAACGTTTATCGGCTGTTTTTCATACTTTTCAGGCTTAATAATATCATCACGATACATTGATGTATCAAGTTCAGCATATTCAGGCTCGACGCCTTCAATTTCCGTAATTTTTTTATGTATTGCCTTAGCTAACGAAACGCCCCTACGTTTAATGCCCACAATTACAAGATTTTCTGCACCGCTGTTTTTTTCGGTTATCTCATGTGAAATACGTATCAATGCGCGATTAACACCATCGCGATCCATAATCTCTGCTTTTTTACGCATAAAATCTATCCTT
>JAZOMK010000288.1:0-3377 GCA_045653985.1 Clostridia bacterium
GGCGAGCCCAACAGCCATAAGGCTCATGAGCTTTTGCATACTAGCTATTCGGCTAAACCCAAATTCACAAAATAGTCGAGCGCGAGATTCCCTTGCAATCATAAAACCCTACCTTGCGTAGGGTTTTATTTGCTTTGTTGCGTAGAGGATAAAAGCTCAATCACTTACCGCTTTGTAAGCTCATTCGCTTTTCCCCCTACGCGCCTTGCCTTGCAAGGTTTCTCGCACTCTCCGTCGCAGCACGAGAATTCTTCACATTACTGCGTTGTGGCAACCATAAAAGCTCAATCACTTACCGCTTTGTAAGCGCCTTCGCCTTCAGAACACCACGCCTTGTACTGTGAATTTTCTCGCACTGTTTAGTGTGAAGAAATAATTAAAACCCCTCGATTTTTTCGAGGGGCTTTTTTGTATCATATAAAGTTGCCGTTGCCCAAGCAAAAACATCATTTGCTGTAGCAACATTTCTTATTGTGCTTCTGACACAATTCGGTTTTTGCCGGTTCTCTTGGCGGTGTAAAGCAAATTGTCAACGTGGTTAAAGAAGTCTTTTGCGGAAGATTCACCATCAAAATCATCAAGACCTGCCGAGAATGTTATAGGCGTATCGGTAAAAGGATAAGTTCTGTGGCCGAAATCATCAAGCATCTTTTCCATGAGGGCAAGGGATGAGTCTTTGTCTCTGCCTGAGAAGATAATGGCAAATTCTTCGCCACCGTAACGATAAATTTTATCAGAAATTAAACAATGTTCGTACAGAGTATCGGTAAGCTCAATAAGTACGGTGTTGCCCTGACCATGACCATAAGTATCGTTTACGCGCTTAAAATCGTCAAGGTCGATAATTGCAAGGCAGAAGGGAAGATTTCTTGTTTTAAAGCGGTTTATTGCAATGTTGAAATCTTCATCAAAGGCATCGTGATTAAACACACCGGTAAGTCTGTCAAGGCGCATCTGTTCCTGCAGTTGTGAATTATATTCCGTCTGGTTTTTAATTTCGTTAAAGCTTCTGTCAGAAAAGCGGATGGCAAGGTGCGATGAAAAATACGCAATTAAAATGTACACGTAAGCCATCATAATATTAACAACCAATGCGGTGGTTATGTGGCTTTCAATTAAAAGGATAAAGGTAACAAACATTAAGGAAATTGCCGAAAACAACGTAAGCCAATTAAGCAATTTTTTGTTGTTGAAAAAGCCTGAAAGTACAATGGGAAAGACGAAACTGCAAAGAGTTAAAATATAATTTCTGTGAATCATTGCAATGCAGGTCGCAGTAGCGTACGTGGCAAAAACAACGGCGCTTTCTTTAATTACATCGGACACTTTTTTGTTGAAAACCAGTAATCTTGCGATAATGTGTGCCGTATAATTTATTATGATAGGTAAAACAACGTTATAATTAAGGAAGCGCATTGGCGAAATTTCAATAAGCCATGGCTTCTTTGAAAAAACGATACAGGCAACTACTTCAACAAAAGAAATTACCGTAATCGTAATAAAATGCAGGGCAAGCAAGTTGTCTCTGTACTTATTTCTTAGTGATTTTTTGTACATTTCTTCTTATTATCCTCTTAACGAATTTATCATATTATAGCACAATTTGCAAAAGCGCGCAACCACCTAAAAAAGCATATGTTACAAAAGTGTTGCAATTTTCTTTTCTTTGTGGTATAATTACAAAGAATATAAAATAAAAAGGAGGATACGCTATTGTTTAGACGAGTTATGTTGTCGGCAATTCTTGCTGTGGCACTTGTTTTTTCAGCAATTTTGCCTACTTATGCAACGCCCACGTCAACAATGAAAATGGGCAGTAAAGGGCCTGACGTGTTGGAACTTCAGCAGAAGCTTGTTGAAAATGGCTATCTTGATAAAGAATTTGCAACGGGATTTTTTGGCCCTAATACTGAAGAAGCAGTAAAAAAGTATCAAAAGGATAATGGCATCACCCAGACGGGCGTTGTTGCTGAGAAAACTCTTGAAGCTTTATTTGTAAAAAAAGATTTTGACGTTACAATGACCATTCGCAACGGCGATGAAAGTGGTGAGGTTAAAAAGCTTCAGCAAGCATTGTGCGATATGGGCTATCTTGAAAAAGAAAACGTAACCGGTTTTTATGGCGACGTTACTGAATCAGCCGTTAAAAAGTTCCAAAAGGATAACGGAATCCAAGAAACGGGCATTGCCGCAAAGCAGACCTTAATAAAAATAAACACCATTATAAATGGTACAAAGCTTGAAAAAGGCAAAGTTTATAAGTCAGGCGATGAAGGTGAAGGCGTTAAGGAATTGCAGACGCGCCTTTATGAACTTGGCTATCTTGATGCAAAGTACGTAACGGGCTATTATGGTGCAATCACCGTTTCGGCAGTTAAAAAATTCCAAAAAAATAATCAGATAAGCGAGACGGGTGTTGTTGCCGAATTAACGCTTTCAGCATTAAATTCAGCATCCGCAAAGCTTAATAAGGTTGAAGAAAAGCCTACTGCCACCGCCAAACCTACAACTACCGCCAAACCTACAACTACCGCAAAACCGCAGGCAACTAAGGCGCCAACGTTGGTTGAATCCATTGCAAAGCCGGGCACACTTCGCTATGGCGATAAGGGCAAGCAGGTTCAAACTTTACAGAATAACCTTAAAAAATTAGGCTATTTCTCAGGTGAAGCAACGGGCGAATTCGGCAACGTTACAAAGCAAGCCGTTATTAAATTCCAAAAAGCATATTCACTTACGGCTGACGGCATCGCAGGTAGCAAAACTCTTGCAAAAATTACTGCCGCACTTTCAGGCGCAAAACCGTCAAGCAGTTCAAGTTCAAGTAGTTCAAGTTCAAGCAGTACCACCGGGCCAAGTCAAAGTGTTGATACGTCAACCACCGTCAGCACGTATAAGTCAGCCAATATGGAGCTTATAAATTCCGCACTTGGCACGCTTACTGAGGCACAGCTTAACGATATCAAACTTATGGCAAAGATTATTAAGCGCGAAGCAGGCGGAAATTCCTATAAGTGCCAGCTTGCTGTTGGTAGTGTTATCATGAACCGCGTTAAAAAGCATAATATGTCCGTTCGCGACGTTATTTATGCAAAAAATCAGTTCTCAACTGCAAATTCAACCCTGGAAAAGGAAACATATTCAACCACCAACTATTACGCCGCCATCGAAGCCTATATGGGCGTAAAACCCGTTGGTAACTCACTTTACTTCTGCCATAAGTCTATCCGCTACACCTGCTGGGCAGGCAAGAATAGGACTTATTATGCTACTATTGATACCGAATGTTTCTTCTTATAAACGCGCCGCGCTAAATTCTTGCAACTGCGTGTTGCAAAAGGCATAATCACTCGGTTACTTACCGTTATGTAAGCGCC
>JAZOMK010000289.1:0-5712 GCA_045653985.1 Clostridia bacterium
TTAAATCTTTTTTGAGCTTTGAAACGCAGGTTTTGCAAACAGTCATCTTGTCAAAGATTATTTCACCGCACCTTACACACTTTTTTACTTCTTTAAAATAATCGTTATGGCATACGGGGCAACGGCTTACATAATCATCACTTTTAAGTTTTATAAGCTCATCTTCCTTTATCACCGTTTCACATTCAGGACAATATAAGTACATTTTTTAAACCCTCCCCTTTAAGAAAATCCCGCGCCTTTTTCCGCTTTCAATTAAAATTAGATACCCGCTGTTTTTTGCAAGCATAATAAGAAAATCATCCTTTTTTCGCCTTATTTCTTCATAGGGCGCGTTTATCAGCTCCGCTAATTGCCTGATGTTTATCCTCCTGCCGATTTTGCTTTCAGGTATAAATAATGGACAGGCTTTTACTTTGTAGCTTTCTATATCACCCTCAAAATCTTTTATGATTACTTTTTCAGCATCCCAGCCTTTTACGGGTTTAAGATCTGCTGACCATCTGCACCCACCGGTAGCACGTTTACATTCCCAGCACAACTGTGTGTCTTTACTCATTTTTCTATCAACCTTTCTTAACCTTTGCGTGTTTTTAATTATATTTGTTAAGTTATCTTAACCGTAAAACTAAAAAAATTTATTTGTCGCCTTGTTCAGATTTCTTTACCATTCTACCATTTATTTTTTCTGAAGTCAACACTTTTGGCAAGTTTTCTTTATTATTTTTTGTACTTTTTTCATTAAATAAATGTTTCTTAACTATTTTCGGGATAGTTTTCTCAACAAATTGCAAAATTCTGCTTGCAAAAACAAAACTCACGTGCTATACTATAGGCAAGGAGTTGATTCAAAAAATGTCAATAATATCAGAACGTTTGCAGGAAGCATTAAAATTACGCGATATGCGCAAAGCCGACCTTGCAAAAAATTCAGGCATATCTAAAGCGGCAATTTCATCATACGTGCAGGGCGTGTATGAGCCTAAGGGCAACACCATTGATAAACTTGCTGAGGTTCTTCGCGTTTCCCCCCAATGGCTGCAGGGTAAGGACGTGCCAATGAACCCCTCTGCCCCACAGATAACTGACGAAATGTTAAAATTCGCCCTTTTTGACGGTGCTGACGGTATTACCGACGAAATGTTAAACGAGGTTAAATCCTTCGCCCAATTTGTAAAGCAGAAGAAGTAATAATTAAAGTCCCATTTATTGTACATCGTTTCTGCTACAATAGTCTTTGAGGTGAAAAAGTTGACAGTAAACGAGCTTTACGCATTGTCTGCCGTAAAGGGCATTGAGGTACATTCGGTAAAATGCCCTAAATCAAAAGCCATAGCGCTTAATCTTGATGATCGCAAATTTATCGGCATTGACAGAAGTGTTTTAAAAAGTGAATATGATGAAAGATTGGTTCTTGCCCACGAACTTGCCCATTCTTTAACGGATAGTTACTATTCAAACTTAAATAACCCCATCCACATAAAGCGAATGGAGCATCGTGCAACAAAAAAGGCAATAGAAATGCTTGTGCCTGAAAATGAACTTTCCAAAGTTCTTTACGAAGGCATAACAGTATTTGAGTTATCCCAGCATTTTTCCGTGCCGGAAGATATGATCAAAAAAGCAATGTGGTTCTATTACAGAAAGGAAATTTCATAATGTCTTGTAAGCTTAACGTAAAAAACTACTCAGTTACTAAATTAAATTACGCACCTATGCCCCAACCTATCATAGAGGGCAACCCCTTTAAGGGCGAAGCATTAAAATACGGCTATGCTGACTTTATACTTTCAGGCATAAAAATTGATTTTAATTTTGATGGCATCTTCTGTGCCGCAAAAATCACTTTAGGCAAAAACTTTCAGCCTACAAAAATCGCTTTAACTTGTGGCGATACTCTTTTAGACGAATTTACCGCTGAAACAGGCAAAGCAATAAGTGTTAAGGAAATTGTTTTAAAAGCTGATAACGCAAAAGGTCCATTAAGCCTTACCTTTGATTCCAACTACACCGATATTGAAATTAAAAATATTGAGGTTTTTGGCGTAAAGGAGGAGCTTTCCCTTTTCCCAACGCCCTATTCAGTAAAAAACTTTGGCAAGCTTGTTGATATTATGCCTATCGAAGAAGTTTTTGATGCAAATATCGACGGCTACACCTTAAAAATCGACGAAAACGGTATAAAAATTACATATTCAGCAAAACTTTACCTTAACATGGCAAAGGCGCGTATTGAAAATTTAAAGGTTGGCGACAAGCTTCCTAAAATGGAAATTATAGATAAGCCCTTTTGCAACTTCCGCGGCGTGCATCTTTATATGCCTGCCGTTGAGGATTTTGACTTTTTTAAAAAGCTTGTTACAGAAATTCTTGTACCCTTTGGCTACAACTACATAATTTTGGAAATCTGCGGTTCAATGGAATTTAAAAGCCATCCGGAAATCAACGAAATGTACCTTCTTGCCCAAGAAAATGCTGAAAAAGGCATCTGGCCTAAGCTTCCCCACGGCAGCGTTGCATCAGGCACGGTTGTGCCGCAAAGCTTTGTTAAAGAGCTTTGTGCTTTCTGCCGCAATGAGGGCATCGAGGTTATCCCCGAAATTCAGAGTTTAGGTCATGTGCAGTTTATGACACTTGCCCACCCCGATATTGCCGAGATTCCCGTTGATAAAAAGACTGAGTTTGTTGATGAGCGTTTGGCTGACATCCCACCCAATGAGTTTTATGCACACTCCTTCTGCCCCTCCAACGATAAATCCTACGAAATTCTTTTTGATTTAATGGAGGAAATCATTGCTGTTTTCGAGCCTAAAGAGTACGTGCATATGGGGCACGATGAAGTTTATCAGATTGGCGTTTGCCCTATCTGCTCACAAAAAGATCCTGCCGACCTTTACTTTGAGGATGTTATGAAGCTTTATAATTTCCTCAAAAACAAAAATCTTAAAATGATGATATGGTCTGATATGATCAACTGTGCCAGCGCATATAAAACTATTCCTGCCGTTGACCGCTTGCCCAAAGATATCGTGATGCTTGATTTTATCTGGTATTTCCACACCTCAAAGGATATTGAGGACAACCTGCTTTCAAAGGGCTATAACGTTATTATCGGCAACCTTTACTCAAGCTACTATCCCCGCTACGAATCACGCATACGCAAGGATGGTATGATTGGCGGTGAGGTTTCAGCATGGACAAGAACCCGCGAAGATACACTTCAGCGTGAAGGCAAGTTCTATGATATTATTTACAGCGCTGAAATGCTTTGGTCAGAAAGCTATCTTGAATATTGCCGCCCCGCCTATGATAAAATCATCCGCACCCTTATACCTAAAATCCGTAAAAAAATTCAAGGTCATAAAGCCTATACCTTTGAAAACATTTTCAGCGGTTTAACAAATAAGCTTGACCTTTCGGTAAATAAAGCATATGATGCCCTTACCTTCACCCACACAAGCGAGTATCTTTTCTCAAAAACACCTTGGGAGGATGGCGAAATTTTAGGCGCTTACATCGTAAATTATGCCGATAATACAACCGTCGAAATCCCATTACAGTACGGTTATAATATTTATTTTGCAGGTACAAGGCAAAACGCACCTATTTCTGACGGCTACTTCCGCCACACCGGCTACGTTGGCACTTGGGCAACTGATGAGGTTTTAAAGGATAATAAAACCTATTACAAATTCCTTTGGCTTAACCCAAGCCCCGAAAAGGAAATTAAAAATATTTCCCTTAACGCCAAATACCCCGTTACGGTTATCGCAGTTGATGTTTCAAAATAATGATATTGGCTTTTTGAATATCGTTGCGCCATTATTAAGCAATCTCCCCACCGTAGGGAACGGCATCACCGATTCCGTAGGGAACGGCGTCCTCGACGTTCCAAAGGCGTCCTCGACATTCCAACGGAACGGCGCTTGCCCTTTTGCGGTAACCCACCCCCCGTAGGGAATGGCGTCCCCGACATTCCAAAAAATATGTCTGTGAAGAGAAAAATATGGAAAGAAAACGATTACGCTTAAAAGAATTTGATTACAATTCTCAAGGAACATATTTTTTAACCTTATGTTCTCTTGAACATAAAAATGTGTTTTGCGAAATTCAACCTGAAGCCGGCAATGGCTTTGACACAACGGTGGTATTTAGTAAAGAGGGCGAAACGGTAAAAAAATATATTGAACAAATGAATGAGTTTTATAATGATCTTTCTGTTGATTCTTACGTGATTATGCCCAATCATATTCATTTTTTGCTTACGATTTATAAAGCGACAGATTCCTTAACACCGCAAAACACGGCAGTAGCAAAGTTTATTTCAACGTTAAAGCGATTTGTTAATAAGGAGATTGGTTATAATCTTTGGCAAAAGGGTTCATATGACCATATTGTGCGGGACGAGGAAGATTACATTCAGCATTTGAGATATATGGAAAATAATCCGGCAAAGTGGTATGAGGATAAATATTATACAAAATAAAAAAAGGACTTAAAAAAGTCCTTTTTATGTTTTTGGGATGAATTTGGAACGTCGTGGACGCATTTTTGGAACGTCGGGACGCCGTTCCGTTGGAATGTCGGGGACGCCATTCCCTACAGGGGGGGTGGGTTACCGCAAAAGGGCAAGCGCCGTTCCCTACAGTATAATAATTAAATTGAGAGACATTATCACTTCTGTTTTTTAATAAATCTTATAACCTCGGCTAAATTATTTTCATTTACAAAGTCGCCACCGGCTTTAATCATATTAAGCATAGCGGTTTCCTCTTGGTTTTTTTGCTTTTTCTCAAGCATTTTTATAAGGGTATCAATCATTTTTTTATAAAAACCCTTTAGCTTATTGTGGTCCATACCGCCCCTTAATGCGAAAACGGGAACGTCGATTTTATTTTTAGCCTGAACGTCCTCCTTAGGCGTACCCAATGAAACTGAGCAAACACCAACAAGATTATAACGTCTCTTTGCCTTTTTATAGCCTTTAAGCCTGCCCGCCATCAACCAGCCCATATAAATTACGGGCGTTTTCTTTTTTAAAGTTTTATCTTTTAAATCGTAAAGGGGAAGCCCCGTAATTTTTGATAACATCTCCCCATAGCGCAAGGTAAAGCCTGTATTGGAGGTGTAAACTATTGCCTCAGGTTTCATTTTGTACCTCGTAAATTTATAAATGCGAAATTAGTTTTTTGTGCCCTGTTTTAACAAGTCAACATTGTGTTCAACAGTTTCAAGAATTTTTTGTGCGATAAATTACCGCATACTACACAGAGTGCAAAAAAGCTTGAAAATCAGGGACGCGTAAGGTTAAAAGCAAATGAGCTTACAAAAGCGGTAAGTGATTGAGCTTTTATCCCTTACGCAACCCGCAGTTTCAAGAATTTTTTGTGCTCTGTGCCAAAAGCTCTGCACTGATTTCAACAAACTCCGATATCTCCTCAGGTTTCATTGAGCCATGCGAAAGCTTAGCAAGGTCATAAACATACTTAACTGATTTTTCCTTTTTATCCTCATCAGCCATGGTGTTGATATTTTTAATCAATTCGCTTTCGGTATTTAAAACAAGAGTGTATTTAAGCATACCGCCCATGTTAGGCATACCGCCCATATTGCCGCCCATGTTATTTCCCATGGCGAACATATCGTAAAAATCAGTAGTTGCGTGAACTGCCTGCGGAATATATAAGGTGTCGCCTTCCTTGATGTTTCCTG
>JAZOMK010000290.1:0-2343 GCA_045653985.1 Clostridia bacterium
ATTCATAAATTTCAATATTGGTTGCGTACCAGAAGTCCTTATTGCCTGAAAGTTTTTGGCAGATTTCCTCAATGAAATCCCAGTTGTAATGACCGTCAAACTCAAAGCTATGCCCCCAAATATACAAAAGGCGCGGATATCTTCTTGCATGGTATGTATTTGTTGACGTATCAAGTTTAATAAATTCATCAACATACTCCATAACCTGTGGGTTAGAATGGTGTACAGATGGCATCCATGCGTAGAAATCATCAGGCAGACGGAATTCCTTATTGTCGCCACCTAAAGTTCTTGCATAAGCAATATCAAGCTCTTTAAGGTAATTTTTTATACCTTCATATGTACCAAAATTGCCCATTACCCTTATGCCCGTATCAGGATATGCCATACCGCGAATAATTCTTTTACAACGTTTTTCAAGGTCCATTCGACAATCAAGGACATCTCTTATGCCTTCGATTGGACGGGTATTGCCGTTTGCTCTGTGAAACGCACCATGCACGGCAATTTCGTGGCCTTTTAAAAGGAAAATTTCTTCAAGTTCTTCTTCAGAAAAGCACCAATCACGTGAATAGGATGCACAGAAGTTGAAAGTTGCCTTCATACCGTACTTATCAAATATTTCAGCAAGACGTCTATCCTGCGGAACGCCATCATCATAGCTGAATGTTACAGCCTTTGCTCTACCTTCAGGATATCTTAAAAAAACACTTTTCATAATTAAATATTCTCCTTAAAAATATTAAACTCTGTCAAGGGTATTCCATGTAAGAGGAAGGGGTAAAACTGATGATAGAAAGTTATCGGCTTCCACTACCGTATCAGGCGCAAGAGGACCAAATAACAAACGTGTTGCCGCCAATTTATCAAGTACAAAATCTGCCTTTTCACAAGTTTTTTGGCAGTAAGCATTGCCGTTTTCAACGCAGATTTCCAAATTGCCCCAATCTTCAATACCAATTACCTTTTTGCCATTTAAAAGTTGCGCATATGATGCTTTAAGTTTTATAAGGGCATCGGCTATTTTATCAAAGCTGATTATTTTAAAATGGGATGGCGAAGTTACGGTTATAATCTCGGCAACCTTTGCAAAATAGCGCAACGCTTCAGTTTCAAAGGGCATCAAAGTAAATTTAACGTCTGTTTTCTGAAGCTTCTGCCAGCCGTAAATAACATCTTTTAAGCTTTCAAAATCCTTTGCAATAACTTCTGAAAGACTTGTTTTATCGCCACCTGCGCAAAGATAACCTATCATATTGCCATCCTTATCCAAAGCAATATAGGGTGTACTCTGCCATGCGCGCATGGATAAATAGTCCCCCGAAAAAGTGTCATCAACGCTACGTTCAACGTAAAAACTGCGCGATTTTCTGATTTTATTAACAAATTCCAGCTCTTTAATGCTATCTGCTTTAATTTCTTTAAAGATTACTTCTTTATCGCTTGCAAAACTTTTGGTAGTATAATCGCTGATTGTTAAATTATAAACCGTTGCTGAAAGCTCATAGCCAAAACGATTGTAACGCTTTCTGTAACCGCCAAGCCGCGAAGCATCAGCATTTATATTTTCAAGCTCTTTCATTGCTTCATCCATAAGATAGCGCATATATCCCCTGCCTTCACATTCAGGAAGGGTTGCCACGTTACCAACAGTTGAGAAGGTAAATTCCTTACCTCCAATAATTGTTTTTATGGGATAAATACCAACAACAGCACAGATTTTGCCTTCTTCCTTTACTGCAACGTGCTTGCCCATGTGAAAATCATCCCTAAAACACATCTTGGGCAATTCTTTTTCAAAGTCCATTGTTTTTTTGTTTTGCTTGGTAAAGGTTACGTTAAGCACCTTTAACCATTCATCATAATCAGATGCGCACAACTTTACGATTTCCATATAAATACCTCATTACAAATTACCAACTGGGTTCGTCGGTATAAACTTCTTCTTTATAAATAATTTTTTCATCAATTCCAAGGGCAGGAAGAATATGGGATAAAACTGCATTTGTAAATTTCTCAGTTGCCATAGGCGTATAATAATGCACGTTATCGCTGTGCGCTTCCTCAGGTAAAGTTTCGGAAACGGCATAAAGGTCATTAACAGTAAAACCATGTTTTTTTACAATTTCAACAGCCACAGCGTTATATTGCACGATTTCAGCATTATCGCGTAAAAAGCCTTTGCTCATTTTTTCCGTTTGAACCTTAGTAGAAGTTGCAAAGATAATTTTTGCATTGGGAAATAACTTTTTCATGCGAACGCAAATGCGGTCAATATAATAAGCATATATATCAATGGGTGTCTGCGGATCTTCTTCATACATTCTTAAACAATCATGCAAG
>JAZOMK010000291.1:0-1967 GCA_045653985.1 Clostridia bacterium
GTCATCGTAGATATATTCTTCAAGCTCTAAAAGGTCATCGTCAAGCTCCTCAACGTATTCGCCAAGGGACTCAAGCTCATCATTAACATCGTTAAGCTCAAAAGAGATATCTTCAAGCACGTCAATAATAGCAAGTAAAAGCTTGCCTTCTTTAGTGTCCTTTGAAATATCAAGACCTTCTGCAAGACCTTTAAGATATTCAACCTTATTTTCTACTGACATAGTAAACCTCCGAATAAATATAAATTATACGCGGTCCATATACTCGCCGGTACGGGTATCAATTCTGATACGGTCGCCAACGTTTACGAAAAGGGGAACGTTTACCTTGTAGCCGGTTTCGATAGTAGCCTGCTTAGTAACGTTTGTTGCTGTATCGCCCTTAACACCGGGTTCAGCATCGATAATTTCGAACTCAACAAAGTTGGGGGGTTCAACTGAGAAAGCTGCGCCCTTAAAGAACTTGATTGTAACTTCAAGGTTATCCTTGAGGTAGGGAAGTGCTGCGTCAACAGCTTCCTTATCAAGTGCTGTCTGCTCGAAAGTTTCGTTATCCATGAAGTAATAAAGACCTTCGTCGTTGTAAAGATACTGCATTTCCTTGCGCTCGATGTGTGCTAAGGGGTACTTTTCGTTGGGGTTGAAAGTACGTTCAAGTACCTGACCTGTCATAACGTTCTTAATCTTTGTGCGAACGAAAGCGGCACCTTTACCGGGTTTAACGTGTAAGAATTCAACGATAATATAAACGTTGCCGTCAATTTCTACTGTAATACCCTTTCTGAATTCACCTGCTGTAATCATTTTGAGTTTCCTCCTAAATTATTATTATAATTTTATTAGTTTTTTATCCGAAACAGTTAAATTTTCATAGCCGTTTCGGTTAATTACGTACATATTTTCGATTCTTACACCGCAAAAGCCTTCAATGTAAATGCCTGGCTCAACGGTAACGATATCGCCAACTTTTAAAATATCAGTTGATTTTGTGCTTAAACGGGGGGATTCGTGAATTTCAATACCCACACCATGACCTAAAGAGTGGGAAAAATATTCACCATAGCCTGCGTTTTTAATGATGCTTCTTGCAACATTATCAGCATCAGCACCTATAATGCCCGGTTTTAAAATATCTTTAGCGCTATTGTGTGCGGCCAAAACTGTGTTGTAGATATTTTCCATTTCAGGGGTGATATCACCAACAGCGATGGTGCGCGTCATATCGGAATTATAATTGCCAAGCCTTGCGCCAAAGTCAATGGTAACGAACTCGCCCTTTTCAATTTTTTTATCACTTACTACGGCATGAGGTTTTGCACCGTTTATGCCTGAAGCAACGATAGTATCAAAGGCTAAACCGTCAGCACCCAATAAAAACATGGTATATTCTAACTTTGCCCTGACTTCCTTTTCAGTAACGCCCGGCTTTATGAAATTTAAAATTTCACTAAAGGCCTTATCGGTAATTGCCTGAGCTTTTTTTATTTTGCTAACCTCGCTATCGGTTTTTGATGCGCGAAGTGAAGTGAAAAAGCCTTTTGTTTCAAATAAGTTAAAGCCTGCGTTTTGTAATTTTATATAGTCAGAAGCGGTTAAAGAATCTTCTTGAATTCCTAATGAAGTAATGTTTTGCTTTTTTGCTTCATCAATTAAACCGTCAATATAGCCGTTTACTATGTTTACTTTGCAGGAAGCTTCCTTTGAAGCAACGGTGTAACGGCTGTCAGTTAACAAAGTAGTTTCCTTTGAAAACAGCACAAGGGCATCGGCACAATAAAAGCCTGTAATATAGAAAATATCAGCAGGGTTTGATATTACGCAAGCCTCGGCACGCGGAAATTTACTTAAAAAAGCATTAAGCATAACTATCACCTATAATATCATACCACAATTTTATAATTTTGTATATAAAAAAGTTAGTTTTTAAATAAAAATCTCCACACAAGTTTTTCACGGCTGCGGTTAAA
>JAZOMK010000292.1:0-8025 GCA_045653985.1 Clostridia bacterium
CTTTTCAATCAATTCATCAGTTTCCATTCTTTTAAGACCGCTATATGCTTCAAAATTACCGCGTTCTTTAAAAACTTTTTCATTATCCTCAGAAAATCCCACAACTTCAAAAAGTTCAGGAAATTTCCTTACAGCGCGCATTTTGCCTTCGCCATGATTATGTCCGATACCGATTTGACCAATTTTCAACATATTTTAGTTACTGTAAACAGCATCGCCGTTTGCAACCGTTAAGCTGCAACGATAGCTTTTTACATCCTTTACTGTATTTGAATATTTATCTGTAATCTCAAAGGGTTTATCAACAAGCGAAATAGCGCAAGCATCGCTACTGCCTACCTCTAATTTACCCCAGATTCCTTCTTTATTTAATGCTTTTGCCGCATTTATTGTTGCTGCCTTAAAAATTTCATCTTGTGGCATACCAAGGGTTCTTAAAATGCTCATACAAAAGTTCATGCCGTATCTGCCCCAGCGGATAAATCCGCTTGAACGCGTAACATCAGTACCGATTGTATCAGGATAAACGCCCATATCTATTGCTTTTTTAAGAATAGAATAATCAGTATGAATATGACCTGCAAAGCCAACGTCAACAATTACGCCTTTTTCTTTGGCATATTTTAAACATTCAAAATTATCTTCTGATGAATTATTTTTACCACCGTGGAAGGCATGAGTCAATACATCGCCTTTATTTAACGTTTTAACAATTTCCATCATTGAAACAGGTGAATTGCTGGTGTGTATCATAACCTTTAAGCCGTTATCCTTTGCAAAAGCGCAGGTATCCTTTAAAGGCGCAAGGTCAGAAACGTAGTTTGCCTCGGTATCATAAAATACCTTAATGCCTATAGCACGTTTGCCGTACTTTTTAAAATCAAAAATTTTATGATTGAATTTGTTATTTTCATACTGTCCGCCCACAAAAACAACGTTTTTTACTGTAAATGTGTCTAAAAAAGCTTCATCCCTATAGCAAGCCGAAGCCTCTGCCGCGCAGGTTACACCATGTGGGAAGCATACTGCAGAAGCATCAGCACCAAAAACCTCGGTAGTAACGTTTTTCATGTGCATATGGGTATCAATTAAGCCCGGCAGAATAATCATATTTTCAGCATCAAAAACCCTTATGGTGTCAGATGAAATATTTTCTTCAATTTTCTTAACGGTAGTGCCTTCAAAAAGTACGTCCTTTTTTTCATATCCGTTTTCAGACCATACCGTTCCGTTTTTTATAAGTAACTGCTCCATTTTTAGTAATTTCTCCAATCAAAAACAGTGCCCATGGGGAAGTTTTTATCATGAACAAGCTCTTTATAAATTTCAGGTGAATCTTTAGGATCGCAAATACGTGAGATCATTGCCATAACGTCAATACGCTTTGATTCTATTAAATCTAAAATAGCATTGCACTCGTCAGTCATCGTCCAATGATGGGGGAAGCTTTCCTGCTTAGGACGTACAAAATTGTGTGCGCCGATAAGCTTAACACCGGGGAAATGCACCTGAGTGTAATAATCAATTTGCATATCGGAAACTCGTGTACAGCCTAAAAGGGAAATTTTGCCCATATAGCTTACGTTTTCAAGTGCCTGCTCAAGCGCCCTGCCAACACCCGTAACTTCAACTATGTTTTTAACCTTTTTGCCTTTTGTAATCTCAAGAATTTTATCGTTAAAATCAGGTGAAGCAGGATCTAAAGCAAAATCAGCGCCTAATTTTAAAGCAAGTTCGCGTCTTTCGGGGTTAAGGTCAGCAGCAATTAAGGGATAAACACCGCTGTTTCTTAAAAACTGTATTGCAAACATACCTAAAAGACCTAAGCCCATAACCATTGCCGATTCGCCAAGCTCAGCCTCAAGCTTTCTTACACCGCCAAGCCCCATTGTTGCGATAATTACAAAAGCAGCTTCAAGGGAATCAACGTTTTGCTCAACCAAAAAGATTTCATCATCCCTGCGCACATTGTAGTTTGAGTGTACACCGTGGTAAACAAGCACTCTGTCGCCAATTTTGCACTTTGTAACTTCACTGCCCGTTTCAATTACTATACCTACACCACAATAACCTAACATACGTGGAAATGCTTTATCGGCAAGGCAAAAGGTTTTACTGCCTAAAAGATTTGCTCTTTCCGTTCCGCCTGAAATTACAGTATACTCCATTTTAACCATAACGTCATGTGGATCTTCAATATTTATTTCAGTATCAAGAAGCTCAGCCGTTTCAGGCTTTGTAAAAATAATTTGTTTTCTTTTCATTTTATTCTCTCCAATCAAGTTCTCTTATTGCGGTTGCAAAGCTTCTTAAATCAAGCTGTTCATGATGTGCATTTTCGCCGAAGCGCTCAATACAAAAAGCAAGATGTGCGCCAAGCATAGGATTAACTATTCTTGTAACCTTACCTTTCTTGCCTGCACAATGGAAATGTATTTTGCACTTGGTAATTTCTTTTCTTAAGGTTATCATTGTCTTGAAGTTCTCTGCCAATTCCTCATCAGTATTGCAAGGAATAACCAGCTTTATAATATCAGGATTCCTTGTTTCAAGCAACTTGCAAAGAGAAACACATTCCTCAGTATTAAGGTTTACCTGCGTGTGGCATGAAAGCAAAACTTCTGTGCCCTGCGCGTGCATTTTATCAATAAAATCCATCTGTTTTTTAACTGTTTCGGGGTCTAATGCTACCTCTCTTGGCTTTTTATGGGCAAAAAGCATATCTTTTGTTGCATACTCTTCTTGAAAACGATTTTTTATATCAAGGTTAAAGGAATACCCTTGCATATCAACAGCTGATGCCCCTGCCGCTGCACCCATTTCCAACAGCGCAATGCGGTTTTCCTCGGTATCCTCATACCCGGAATAATCATAGTTATGGTTATAATTTAAAACAAGTATCGGCAATGCCGTACAATCCATAATTCTTTTTATGCTTTCAACGTTTTTAAACTCATCATTAAGGCAGGAAAGATGTAAATCAATGGCACCTGCGCCTGCATAAAAACTGTTTTTTATTGCACCAATGGCGTCTTTTATGGTTCTTTCCCTTACAACGCTTGCCGCAACGGGTGATGGCGCATTTTTAAATGAAGCTCTCATATTTTTTACCTCTCTTTCTTAAAATATTTTATAACCGAAAAGTAAAAATGTAAATATCTTTTCTGATATTTTTTATATATTCTGATACTATTTTTTTGTTTTTTCTGTTTACTTTTATCAAAAAATACCTTATAATAACTGAAAAGCAGGTGATTTTTTATGATAAATGACTTATTCAATATGATAATAACTGATGTCAGCGCGTGTAACCGTATAAACGCGTTGCCTGAATCCCGTGCATCACGTAACAATCGTGAGCGCACCGCCATAGCAATCAAGACTGAAGGTTCTACCGTGTACGTACACGATAACAAAGAATTTGTTTCAGATAAAAATCATATATGTATTTTGCCTAAAAATAGTTCATACTCATTTTTCTGTGAAAAAAAGGGCTTATGCTTGATGATTGAGCTTGAAACTGTTGATAATATAAACCTGCCCTTTATGAGCATAAAAATAAATAATACCGACGAGATTATAAAAGAATTTTATAAAATTGAGCATGCACTTAACTTTAAAACCTCAGGCACGCGCTTTTCTACCATAAAAGGCGCATATACTATTTTAGAGAAAATTTCAGATCAGCTTAATCAGGAATATTCCTCACCTAAAACCAACGAAATTCTTGCCCCTGCAATAAAATATATTGAAGAAAATCTCCATTTAAGCGCACCTACAAATGATTTTCTTGCGTCATTATGTAGCGTAAGCTGTGTTTATTTCCGAAAAATTTTTACTAAAAAATTCAATATGCCACCATCAAAATATATTACCACGCTTAAAATTCAGCGTGCAAAAGGTCTTATTATCGGTGATGCCGTTTCAATGGCAGATATTTCTTCTTCCTGCGGATTTTCAAATATCTATCATTTTTCAAAAGTATTTAAAGACGTTACCGGCTTAACCCCTACCCAATTTAAACGCGAAAACAGAAAATGAGAGTCTTGATGACTCTCATTTTTCGTTTATGTTGCAAGATTTTATCGTGCTCTAATCCTCAATAGCGGCTTTTCTTTGTAACGTCTCCCTTATCGGAGTAACGTCGAATTTTTCGGTGCGGTCATAAAAATAAATTCCGTTTTGTTCTTGCTCAACGTTAGTTAATTGAGTATAGCATACACCGAAAAGGTTAGGGTTATCAAGGAAAACGTCGGTTATTCCCTTAAAGCGTGCATAAAATTCTTCTTTTGTTTTGGGGTGATTTTTACCATAAGCCCATGCTGTTTCATCCATGGCAAAGGCAGTACCACCATATTCGCTTATAAAGCAAGGTTGACCGCCGTAAGTTTGCCTGCCCCGATACTTAACCTGATTTTCAACAAGACGATCATGAAGTTCGCCCCCTTCTGCGAAAGGTTTATAATGTTCATATAACATTTCAGGATCCTGATTATAATCGTGAGTATCGTATATATCAGTTATATAATGTATGCCGCCGCTTGTATCAATGCAGGGACGTGTTGAGTCCATTGCTTTTGTAACAAAATAAATATTTTTAACGTTATCGGCAAAGGGCTTTTTATCACGTAAATCCCATATCTCGTTTAAGGGACACCAACCGATAATTGCAGGATGGTTAAAATCGCGATCAACTGCCTCAACCCATTGGGGAAGTATGTGATGTATTGCATCAGGCTCGGTATGGTCAATACCCCAATCGGCAAACTCGCCCCAAACAATGTAGCCTAAACGGTCGGCATGGTATAAAAATCTTTCTTCAAATACTTTTTCGTGAAGTCTTGCACCATTAAAACCTGCTTTTAATGATAATTCAATATCTCTTACAAGGTCGTTATCGCTTGGTGCAGTATAAATACCATCAGGATAAAAGCCCTGGTCAAGCACAAGACGCTGGAAAACTGATTTTTCATTTATCAAGAACTTCATACCGTCAAGGCGAACCTGTCTTAAACCGAAATAACTTTTTACTTTATCCTTACCAAAGGTCATTTCAACATCATAAAGATTACCGTTGCCAACCTCCCAAAGGTGTTTTTCCTTTAAAGGCACGTTAAATGTAATTTCTCCTGCAACGTTTTCTGCCTTATATTCACCCATTTTTTCGCCGTTAAAATACGCAATAAAGGTAAAGTTATCTTTTCCTTTAAAATCAGCCTTTACGGAAATTGAGCCTGAGAAAATATCAGGATAATATTTCACCTTTTCAATATGATTTTTTTCTAAAAACTCAAGCCACACCGTCTGCCAGATACCCGTTGTACGTGTATATAAGCAACCGTGTGAAAAATATCTAAAGCTTTGTTTACCTCTTGGATGCACGTGGCAACGAATGTCATCATCGCAACGAACGCAAATTTCATTTTCACCATCAACAAGAAGCTCAGTTATATCAACAAAAAACGAGGTGTACCCGCCAATATGGGTGCCTGCTATAGTACCGTTTACGTACACGGTGGTCTCATAATCAGCCGCACCAAAGTGCAAACGAATAATTTTATCATCTTTTTTAATATTTATTTTACGTTTATACCAAACGCAATCATAAAAATCAACGTTATTTATACCTGAAAGCTTACTTTCGGGACAAAAGGGAACAATAATTTCTTGTGAAAAGGTTTTTGAAGCATCTTGATAGTTGTTTTCAAGTCCGTTTGATGCAGCATCAATTTCAAACTGCCACTTTCCATTTAAATTCTGCCAGGTTTCACGCATAAACTGCGGTTTCGGATGTTCACTTCTTGGTATCATAAAGTTTTCCTCCTTGATTTTTTTATATTATACAACTAAAAAACATAAAAATAAATGTGTTTTTATACTAAAAAATTGACATATTCTACTGTTTTATATATAATATTATTGGTGATTATATGATAAATTTAACAAAAATACGCCATGATTATCCTGAAAAAACAGGGTTTACTCTAATAAGGCCAAACGGACACGAAGATTATACCTTTTTGCATTTTCTATCGCCCGTTGAAATAATGGTCAAAGGCAAGCTTTATAACTTAAAAGCAGGTGCGTGCATAATATATTCGCCCGGCGAACCACAATGGTTTAAAAGCGAATGTCCCCTTGTGCATAATTGGTTTCATGCTGATTTTTCATTAAAACCGTTGCTTGAAAGCATAAATTTTCCCGTTGATACCATTTTTTACCCCTATGATACAAGCTTTATTTCTACTTTGGTGCAAAAGGCTGAAATTGAGTTTTTCTCGCAGGATAAATTAAAGGGCAAAATGATTGATGCTATAATAACTGAGCTTTTATGCTCCATTTTAAGGGTACTAAACAATCCGCCCACACCAAAAATTCAGGCAGAAAATTTTGATAAAATGCGCACGTTGCGTCAAAAATTACTGCTTAACCCTGAAAAAAGATGGAACATTAACGAAATGGCAAAGTTAACTCTGTTAAGTCCTTCAAGATTTCACGGTGTTTATAAATCAGTTTTCGGCACGTCCCCTATCCGCGACCTTATTGAGGCAAGAATAAATTATGCAAAGTCAATTTTATTAAGCGAGAATTTATCAATAGCGGAAATTAGTGATAAAGTTGGCTATAATGACCAATATCAATTTATACGGCAATTTAAAAAAGAAACCGGCCTTACACCGCAAAAATTCAGGAAGCAAAATATGTTGTAAAAACTAAAAAAATGTGATACAATATAAAAAAATGTTGGAGGATTACCATGTACAATTCCATTGATGAATTTAATGAAAAAATAAAAAGAGTTCTTATTAGCAAAGAAGAAATTGAAGTTAAAATTAAAGAAGCAGGTAAGTATATTGACAGCCTTTACGATGGCAAGCCAATTTTGTTGGTTAGTGTATTGAAAGGTGCTTTCGTTTTCATGGCTGACTTATGCCGTGCTGTAAGCGTACCTTGTGAAATCGGATTTATGTGCGCAAAAAGTTATTATGAAGGTACTGAATCCTCAGGCGTTGTAAAAATCACAATGGATCTTGATAAAGATATCAGCAACTATCACGTTATCATCGTTGAAGATATTATTGATACAGGCAGAACTTTAAGCGATATAGTTAAACTTTTAAAGGCAAGAAATCCTCTTTCATTAAAGGTTATAACATTGCTTGATAAGCCTTCAAGAAGACTTGTTGATTTTAATGCTGATTTAGCATTATTCACAATTCCCGATCACTTTGTTATCGGTTACGGCCTTGATTGTGCTGAATTTTTCAGAAATTTACCTTACGTAGCTGAATATAATGCTTAAAAACATATAAACTAAGCGCCATGCAAAAATTTTGCATGGCGCATTTTGTATTATTTTACTTCGTAAATGTCATAGGTTTCATTTTTTTCTGCATAAATATATTTTTTTCCATCTTCGTCTTTTACATAATTGATAGTTTCATATCCAGTAAGAAGCTTTTTACCAGTAATTACATCTACAAGATCATATATATAAGTATAATTCTTTGTATCAACATGCTCTTTAACCATCCATGGACCAATAGAACTTCCTTTTATTTTATAATCTTTATCAGCATATGAATAATAGAAATCCTCAGATCCTACTCTCTTGTATGAAACAAAATCACTTCCGCTTATATAAATATCATCATCATATTCGCCTGAATAAATAACAGTACCGTCTTTTGTTATGAATGTATATTCATCATTGTCTTTTAAACAATATGCTTTATCAAAATCTTCATCACAATACATATATTCTGCTTTAATATCAATTACTTTATTTCCGTTAAAATCATAAACTCTTTCATCGCAAAGAATAAACTCACCATAAACTGAGAAATACTCATCAAATTCAGCAGAAACCTTTTTACCTGTTTTATCAAGTAAAACATATACTAAATTATTTTCTGTATACTTGCTTGCGTAATATAAATCGCCTTCAAAACCAACAGGATCGTAGGTAACTTTATTATAATCAAAAAGCATATTATTATCTTTATCATATATAGTACCTACATT
>JAZOMK010000293.1:0-1958 GCA_045653985.1 Clostridia bacterium
ACGTTATTCTTTATCATTCTATGGTGATTATACAAAAATCGGTGAAAGCCAATATACCTATGATGAAGAAGGTAATAAATTATCTTATGTATACTATGATTCAAACGGCAAAAAATTACACGAATATAAATACGATAAAAATGGTAATGAGTTGTTATATGCAAGTTATGAAGATGGTGTGCTGAATAATAAGTATGAATATACATATGATGAAGCTGGCAATATGTTATCCGGGGTAGATTATTATGGTGATGAGTTAAATCGTAAGTATGAATACACTTATGATGATAAGGGGAATCCACAATCGTTAATTGCGTATTATCAAAATGATATAGTGGATAAGTATGAATATGAGTATATTGATGACGATTGCAATGTAATATGTAAGCGATATGATGCTGATGGTAATGTTTTGTGGACACTTGAAGAATTCCATGAAAACGCAATTTATGGCTTAAAAAATAAAGCAAAAAGAATCACATGGTTTTAAGCTTTTAATTATAACAAGGGAAATTTATGTAAAAAGCCGCCGAGAAATCGGCGGCTTTTTCTGTGCCGGGGACAAAAAGGTATAAAAAAAGCATCCGCAAGGATGCTTCAGAGCACTGACAAACCCTTACAAACATAGCCCCCTGCAAAAATTTTGCGGGGGGCTATTTCCGTCGTTGCATTGATACCATAGCGTACGAAAAGAAAACCGCCTTAAATGTTGTATCAACAATGCATTCGGGCTTGTCGTCCTTGTAAGGCGACCTGCCTTACTTCGTCCTTCGCATCCAAAATCATTTGCCGATACAAACATTTCAGGTCGAAGAATTTTAAAGGTATAAATTTTTGAAGGATGCGCGGCAAAAACGCAGGCAATACGTGGAATGTATTGCCGAGTATTTTAACAAAGCAGACACGAAAATTTACCCTTTAAAATCGGATTTCTTTGCGTTCACTATGGTATTTTGCAAAATGCGGTCATTTACGTCTTTGTAAACTCCCTTTTTTGCAAGCTCAGCGCCTTGGCTTGCAAGGCTTTCTCGAACTCTGCCAGTCTGCTGACTTTGTCAGCAAACTAAAAGCCACGCAACAGCGTGGCTTTTATCTTTTAAAATATACCTTTTTTCTTTTTCTTTTCTTCCGGTGCTGAACCTGAAAGTTCTTCACCATATGCTTTTAAAAGGTCTTTTTGTTTATTTGTAAGTCGCTTGGGAACTGCAATATTGACAGTAACGAACATATCGCCCTTTGATTGAGTATTGATATAAACAACGCCCTGATTTTTAAGGCGGAATCTTGCGCCGGGCTGTGTGCCCTGAGGTATTTTAAGTGAAACGGTTGTACCATCAATGGTAGGAACTTTAATTTCACCCCCCAATACTGCAATATGGTAGTCAATATCAAGGCTAAGGTGGATATCGCTACCGCTACGGACAAAAGTCTCGTGGGGTGTAACGGTTACGCGTACGTAAAGATCACCGTTTCTGCCGCCTTTTCTGCCTTGTTCGCCTTCATTATGAAGGTTAATTGCCTGACCGTTATCAATACCTGCAGGAATTTTAACGTTAATTTTGCGCTTCTTTCTGATTCTGCCCTTTGCGTTACAGCGGGTGCAGGGATCTTTGATGATTTTACCGGTACCGCGACATCTATCGCAGGGGCGTGTTGAAGCGAATGAGCCGAAAATGGTGTTTTGCTGTGAGCGCACCTGACCTGTGCCGTTACAAGTGGGGCAGGTTTCGGGCTGTGTGCCTTCCTTAGCACCGCTACCGTGGCATACATCACATTCTTCTTCTCTTAAAACTTCAATTTCTTTTTCACAACCGAAAACGGCTTCTTCAAAAGAGATACGCAAATCTACTCTTAAATCGTTACCGCGCTGAGGTGCGTTAGGGTTTCTTGACTGCCTTTGTCCGCCACCGAAGAACGTTTCAAAAATATCGCCAAAACCTGAAAAACCATCAAAACCG
>JAZOMK010000294.1:0-5700 GCA_045653985.1 Clostridia bacterium
TGCACATCACCTCCCTGCCGAACCCCTACGGAATCGGCAGTGTGGGTAAATGTGCTTACGAATTTGTGGATTTTCTTTGTGAGGCGGGTCAGTCCTATTGGCAGATTCTGCCCTTGAGTCCCACGGGCTACGGAGATTCACCTTATCAGTCTTTTTCTACCTTTGCCGGCAACCACTATCTGATCGATCTGGATACGCTGATCGGGGAAGGATTGCTGAAGCGGGAAGAGGCAGATGCAATTTGCTGGAGCTGGGATGAAGGACGCGTGGACTACGGATGTTTGTATAACAACCGCGGCAAGCTGCTCCATCTTGCCTATGAGCGTTTTAACTCCGTTGAAACATTTGAAAGATTCGTTATTTATTTTTCAAAAGATATTTTATCATGTGCGCCATTTCTTTTTGATAAAATACTTTTTACCCATACAGTATTTTTTGAAAGCGACTCATTTTCGTTAATTGAAGATGCGGTAAAAAATATTTTCAACGACAATTTAAGCGAAAATCACAGATGCGCGTGCCTTATAGAAATTCTATCTTATCTTTCTGATAAAACACCTATTTTTTTACAAGAAAAAGACAATGTTGTTTCGCCAATACTGCAATACATTCACACTAATTTAAGTAAAAACTTAAAGGGTGAAGAAATAGCCAAATATTTTCATATGAGCCGGCCAACACTTGACAGACTTTTTCAAAAATATGTTGGACAACCGCTACATAAAACGATAATTGATTTCAGAATAAACAACGCAATATCGCTATTAAAATACAGCAATATGAGCATTTCAACCATTGCGCATCAATGCGGTTTTGAAAATGAAATATATTTTTTTGCATTTTTCAAAAAGCATACTAACATATCCCCGTTAAAATACCGCAATTCATCACTTCCTGAAAAATAATACCACAATTTCAAATCATTTACAATAAAAAAATCCATCATTTTAGTCATAAAAACTAATATTTTTAATCATTTTTGTGTTTTTAAGCAATATTATGCAAAAAAATAGGCTTTTAAGCAAAAAACACTTGCCAAATTGCCCCTAATGTGTTATTATTATTCGGCAGATAAAATTCCTTGTTCCTTTGCGTACAAAGGGACCATTAAGACCATAAGGAGGTGAATTGAAGTATGAATAAGTACGAATCACTCTACATCATCAACCCCAAACTTGACGGTGAAGCTACAAAGGCTTTAATCGAAAAGTTCGCAAATCTCGTTACTGAGAACGGCGGTACTGTTGATGGTATCGAAGAGCAGGGCGTTAAGAAACTTGCATACGAAATCAATTTTGTAAACGAGGGTTTCTATGTTCTTATGAACTTTACCGCAAATCCTGCTTTCCCCGCAGAGCTTGAAAGAAACTTCAAAATCAGCGAGGATATCATGCGCTTCATCGTTATTAAGAAGGAAGCATAATTTTATTTAAGGGAGTTTTGATTTATGAACAGAGCAATGCTTATTGGTAGACTTACTAAGGATCCTGAATTAAGAGCAACCGGCAGCGGTATTGCAGTATGTACATTTACTATTGCAGTTGACCGTCGTTTCGCTAACCGCGATTCACAAACAAGGGAAGCTGATTTTATTCCGATTGTTGTTTGGCGTGCACAAGCTGAAAACTGCGCTAAATATCTGCATAAGGGCAGTCAGGCAGCTATTTCCGGTTCAATCCAGACAAGATCATACGATGCTCCGGATGGATCAAAACGTTATATTACTGAAGTAGTTGCAGACGAAGTACAGTTCTTATCACGTCCAGGCGGAAGTGAGAACGGTGATGACGCTGCACGCGCACAAAGTTTTGGAGGTTCCCCCTTCGGCGACAATATCGAGTCAGTTGAAGACGAGAACATTCCGTTCTAAATTTTATTAGGAGGAAACGACAATGTCCGAAAAGGATTTTAAGAAGATGCGTAACAACCGCAGACCCAGAAGAAAAGTTTGCCAGTTCTGCGCAGATAAAGTTGAAGCTATTGATTACAAAGACGTAGCAAAGCTTCGTAAGTTCATTTCTGAGCGTGGTAAGATTCAACCCCGCAGAATGACAGGCACTTGTGCAAAGCACCAGAGAGAGCTTGCAACAGCTATCAAGCGTGCACGTACAGTTGCTCTTCTTCCCTACAGCGTAGACTAATAAATATAAGGCGAACAACTGTTCGCCTTTATTTTTTGTTTTTCTCAATACTTTATCATATTTTTATCATATTTTGGAAGTATAATAAATGTAGAAAATTTTATGGGAGTATTTTATGATCGAAAATAATTTTAACCAACAACAAAACAATGAAAATCCTCAGCAAAATAATTATTCGGGTATACATTACACATATAATCCCAACAACGCAGGATTTTCTGATGAAAACGGTTATAATACCGATATGGGACAAAGAAAAAGCAAATCTTCCAGGGGAAACGGATTTTTTATTGCGATAATATCCATATTGCTTTTTGTTACAATAGTTTCCACAGGAATTTGCATCATATCATATATTAGAGCTGACAAAAATTATACACTTATACAAAACACTCAACCTTCAACAACCCCTGATCATAAAATTCAGCACACCCTTCCAAGCAATGGTGAAAACCAATCAGCTTTTGATACTGTTGTAGAAGTTAAACCTACCGCAACGCCTACCATAGTTGAAGGCGAACTTCTTACACCTCAGCAAGCTGCACAAAAAGTTATCCCTAGCGTTGTTTGCATACAATGTTATACGACTAACAGTTACTTTGGATATTCCGATACTTCTTCATTATATTCAGAAGGCAGCGGCATTATCAGCCGCGAAGACGGATATATTATAACAAATGCTCACGTTATTCAAAATGCTTCATCAGTTCAGGTAGTTTTATATGATGGCTCAACTTTTGATGCCGAAATCATTGGTTCTGATACAATCACCGACCTTGCATTATTAAAAATAAATCCGGGCACAACAAAGCTTACGGTTGCAACCTTTTCTTCAACAAAAAATCTTATTGTTGCAGACAGTGTACTTGCAATAGGAAACCCCGGTGGTTTGGATTTCTCATCAAGCGTAACAAGTGGTATTGTTTCTGCCGTAGACCGCGCAATTCAGGACGATACAACAGGTTACATTATGCATTGCGTACAAACCGATACTGCAATTAACCCCGGTAACAGTGGTGGTCCTCTTATCGACCTTTACGGAAACGTTATTGGAATAACATCTTCAAAAATCGTGGCTGATGGTTATGAAAACATGGGTTTTGCTATTACCTACGATGAAGCGGCACCTATTCTTAACGATTTACTTAATTACGGCTACGTTAAAAATCGCGCAACTATCAACCTTACCCTTGCACTTCCCTCCTCAGTATTCAGAACCTCAAACTGGAATTCATTACCAAGAGGTCTTTGCATCACTGCAGTTACAGGAAAAAACGAGACAGACGCAGGTTTAAAACAATATGATATTATCACTTCTATTGATGGTAATACAATAGTATCAATGGCGGACTATTCATCATACTTGCTTACTAAGAAACCCGGTGATACAGTTACGTTAAAAGTTTATCGTGCCACAATTTCAGGTTGGTCGGTACAATATTCAAATGCTACCATTGATATAACGCTTACGCTATCCGAAGCAAAATAATATAATCAGGCCGAATTTAAAATATTCGGCCTTTTTTTCAAAATAATGATAGCATTTTTTTTAAATATTTGTTATAATATATAAGGGTGTTTAAAATGAATTTATTACAAGAAGATTTTTTTGTTTCATTACGTAAAAAACGCAATATTTTATTGATTGTGTTTATTTTTTGTGTAATTGCACTTGCTTCAACTTATTTTTATAGTTTTACTTTTAATACGCTTTGGATTCCGCTATTGATAGGTATCGCATCAGTTATTTTCCTTGTTCTTTTTTATTACGGTGCTATATACGATAAAAGTAAGTTATTGAAATTTCAAAAAAGTGTTTTAACAGGAATTACTCAAGAAGATTCATATACATTTGAAAGAACAGACGATATAACTGAGCATGACGGCATACGTCTTTTACGTTTGCTTTGCTCCTTTGTTGATGATGGTGAAACATTCAACAGAACACTTTATTTTCTTGCAGATCTTCCCCACCCCGAATTAATTGAAGGCTCAGTTATAAAGGTTAAAACCCATAGAAATATTATTATTAACATCGAGGACTGATTAATTTTGAAAAATATTATGGTTTGCGTTACATTGCAAAGCATTTGCGAAAGGCTTATCGATTACGCAAAATCAATAAAGACGGATGATGACAATTTATTCGTTTTACACGTGGCAAAAAACACAGAGCCTAACAAGGGTGAAATACTTGAATATCTTTATTCAGTATCTCATTCAGTAGGCGCAGATATGACGGTGTTATATTCTGATGATACACTTAACGCCATATGTAAATTTATAAACGAAAGAAATATTGATACCGTAATTTTAGGTAAACCTAAAAATACATATTCAGATAATGGTTTTATTGCTGCACTAACAAATAAGTTTGCAGATAATATAGAATTTATACTATTAGACAAAAAGGAGTATTAAACATTGAAAGCATTTTTAACAGTTATTGGGCATGACAGAGTAGGCATTATTGCTGACGTTAGCGCAAAATTAAGGGATAACAACGTTAACATCCTCGACATTACACAAACTATTCTTCACGAATATTTTACGATGGTTATGTTTTTAAGCCTTGAATCAAGTGAGCTTGACATCCAGGGTTTACAGGATGCGTTTAAGGATTTTGACGCTAACCTTGAAGTAAGAATTCAATCAGAAGAAATTTTCAACAGTATGCATCGTCTTTAATGGAGAAATAAAATGATAAATTTTAACGAAGTAAACGAAACCATACAAATGCTTGATAACCAGCACCTTGATGTGCGCACAGTTACAATGGGTATTTCACTTTATGATTGTGCAGACTCTGATGCTGATAAAGCTTGCACGCGTATTTATGATAAAATTTCAAAACGTGCTGAAAATCTTGTTAAAGAGGCAGAAAAGATTGAAAAAACTTTGGGTATTCCCATTGTAAACAAGAGAATTTCAGTTACACCTATCGCCCATATCGCATCAGCTTCAAGAGTAAATGATGCTGTAAAATTTGCAAAAACACTTGAAAAGGCCGCAAATAACGTTGGCGTAAACTTTTTAGGTGGATTCTCTGCCCTTGTACACAAAGGAATTACGCCCGGTGATTTAGCTGTTATTAACAGCATTCCCGAAGCACTTGCGGTAACAGACCATATCTGTTCATCAGTAAACATCGGTTCTACACGCGCAGGTATAAATATGGATGCCGTAAAGAAAATGGGTCAAATCATCGTCGAAAGTGCAGAAAGAACAAAAGACCGTGATAGCATTGGTTGCGCTAAGTTAGTTGTTTTCTGTAATGCCGTTGAAGACAACCCCTTTATGGCAGGTGCATTTTTAGGTGCAGGTGAAGGCGATTGCGTTATTAACGTTGGTGTTTCAGGTCCCGGTGTTGTTAAATGTGCATTAGAAAAAATGCCCAACGCATCATTAGGTGAATTAGCAGAAGAAATTAAAAAAACTGCATTTAAAATTACACGTATGGGTCAGCTTGTTGCATCACGTGCGGCTGAAGCACTTTCGGCACAGTTTGGTATTGTTGACTTATCACTTGCCCCCACACCTACAATGGGCGATTCAGTTG
>JAZOMK010000295.1:0-3132 GCA_045653985.1 Clostridia bacterium
ATATAAAATGTTTGTTTCGGGCACATTTGATATGCTTGATGATGAAAGTGTTTTAAAAGATAACGTAAATCTTATTGGTGATGATGTTGGCGCTGTGTATATTACAAGCGGTAACTCATTATCTTTATGTGAATATGTAAAAAACAATCGTAAAGATATGGTGCTTGTTTGTACTGATACTTACGAAGAATTAAACGCTTATTTATTAGATGGAACTATTGCACTTACTATTGATCAGAATATCAAAGGTCAGGCATATAAAGCATTATATGACCTTGCAATGTATATCATTAAAGGTCAAAAGCCTGATAAAATTTGTTATACTGATTTTAAATTTACAACACAAAGCATGTTAGAGGGATAATATGGATTACGTTTTATTAGCAGTTTCAATATTAGCATCAGCTATTTTTGGTGTCTGTGCAGGTTATACAGGTAAGAATCTTATAAAAGCAAGGTCGGATACCCATTCATTTAATTCTATACAGTATTTCTTGTCATTTCTTATATTTTTATGTGTTTCCTTAACCCAGGAAGTTTCGTGGATTGCCGTCTTGTTTGGTATAGGGTTTGGCTTTGTTACGGTGCTTGGCAGCATTACAAAAATACATACGTTGACTATCGGACCAATGTACATAACTAATCTTATCGTTGCCGCATCAATGATAATACCTACCGTGTTCAGTACGGTTTATGGTGATGTGTTAAGCAACCTTAAATTATGCTTTATTATCACTCTTGTCATTTTTATGTTTATTACAACTTTCAGAAAAAGTGAAAGCGGCAAAGTCAATACAAAATGGGTAGTTTTGCTTGCTTGTACGTTCTTTCTTATCGGCAGTATCGGTGTACTTCAAAGAGTATTTCGTGAACAGAGCTTTGGAGATCAGACGGCACCATTCCTTGCAAGTGCATTTTTAGTTGCTTTCCTTTTTTCAGGCTTTATGTCAAAGGGGAGGTGCTTTGAAAAAGTAAAAGACAAAAGATTTCTCATAGTCAGCGTATTAAGCGGTGTGTGCGTATACGTGAACAACCACGCAAATCTTTATCTCTCGGGTGTTTTGCCGAATCCGTTGTTTATTCCCCTTGTAAACGGCGCACCCCTTGTTTTAACATCAATAGTAGCCATTACAATATTTAAAGAAAAAATCACGTGGCTTCAGCTTATCGGTCTTGTAGGCTCTACTGCATCACTTGTTTTCATTTGTTTATTTTAAAAAAAGGAGTTAAAATATATGAATTTTAAATTTAATTACGGTCAAAAAGAAATTACAAGAGAAAATTTCACCAATAATCAGTATAAAGACGGCAATCTTCTTGTAACTCTTGAAGAAAAATTTTATAATGAATTTTCAGCAAAAGAAACACTTTTGTGGTTTGAAAATATCGGGGAAGAAGATACTGATATAATTTCAGATATCCGCGATTGCTATAACGTTTTCAAATTGCCCGATGTTGAAAGCACTACAACTGCATATATTCCGCCTAAAAATTCAAGAAGCGTTATTACTATGGGCGGTATGGTTGATGGCTATGCGTATACTGAAAACGATACTTTAAGCGCAACAGAATTTTCACTTCATCAGGAATTTTTAAGAAAAGGCCAGACAAAAGAATTTCAGGAAATCGGCTCGCGTTCAAGTGATGGAATGATGCCTTTCTTCAACCTTTGTGCTGATAATTGCGGCACGATGCTTTGTATCGGTTGGACAGGCGGCTGGCGTGCATCTTTTACTGAGTGTGAAGAAGGCATTTTGGCATCAATCGGCTTAGCCAAAACCAATTTCTATCTTAAAAAAGGCGAAAAAATCAGAACCGCATCAATCGTTACTATGGATTATACTTCAAAAGAAGATTATTCCAATAAATTCCGTAAATTTATCAAAAATCATTACTCACATATTGCTTGCACAGAGAATAAAAGAGAGGGACTTCTTGCCTATGAATTATGGGGCGGTTTGCCAACTGAAGAGATGCTTCACAGAATGGCACGTTTTAAGGAGCATAACGTTAATTTTGAACAAACGTGGATAGACGCAGGCTGGTACGGTCAGTGCTTTAACTGCATGGATTCTTTTACAGGCGATTGGTCCCAGCATACAGGTGAGTGGGACGTAAACTTGAATGTACATCCCAATGGTCTTAACGACGTTGCTCAAAAAGCAAAAGAAAATAACGCGCCTTTTATGTTCTGGATAGAACCTGAACGTGCTTGTCCCGGCGTGCCCGTTACAAAAGAGCATCCCGAGTGGCTTTTAACTTCAGATACCAACGATAATCTTATCGTGAATTTCGGTAACGAAGAAGCATATCAGTATATATTCAATCTTATCTGCAATTACGTTGAGAAGTTTGATATGGCTTGCTACCGTCAGGATTCTAACGTGAAACTTACCGATTATTTTGAAAAGAATGATGAAGAAGACAGACAAGGCATAACTGAAATTAAACACATAATGGGTGTTTATCGTCTTTTTGATGAACTTCACCAGAAATATCCTGAACTTTTAATTGATAACTGTTCTTCAGGCGGCAGAAGAATTGATATTGAAATGTTAAAACGTTCAATAGCCTTCTTCCGTAGCGATTATCAATGCGAATTTAACCTTACCTCTGAGGTTTTGCAGGTGCACAATTCAGGTGTACAAAAATATTTTCCCTATAGCGGTTGCACAACAAAACTGCACGATAAATATTCAGCACGAAGCGCATATTCTGCAAGCTTTGGTTGGGCTTTCTATAATGCAATATTCCAGAGCGTTACCGACGAAGACCTTGATAACGTTGCTCATTTGTTGGACGAATATAAATCAAACAGAAAATATTTCTCCAAAAACTTCTATAATTTAGGCCCTGATGTGCTTGATATGACTTCCTGGTCAGTATGGCGCTTCCACGACGAAGAACTTGACGAAGGTATAATTATGGCATTCCGTAGGGAAAATTCACCTTTCGATAAGTTCCCCGTTGAGTTTGAAAAAGAGTATAATATTCTTAACCTTGATACCAATGAAACAACAAAAACAAAAACGCTTGACATTATTTTAAATGAAAAGCGTTCATCGGTAATATTCAAGTATACAAAATAATTATTTTTATGATAAAATACTTCTAGGTGATAATATGAAAAAA
>JAZOMK010000296.1:0-2844 GCA_045653985.1 Clostridia bacterium
GTTGAGGACAGAAGCTCTGCTACGTCAGGTCCTTCACAGACGCTTACCGGCAGAATTGAAAAGGGTACGTATTATTATACCGGATACGTTCGTCTTACCGAAACACCTGAAACAGCAGTAAAAGTTTCATTAGGTGTTGAACTTACCCTTGATGGTAATGGCGTTGGCTGGCCGGCTACCAACTCGGTAAATATATCGGATACTGAGTGGCATAAAATAAGTGGTGAATTCACAATTTCAAAGGATTTTGACAGATCAGTAACCTTTATAAATACAAATAGCAGCAAATGTAACATTGAAATGGATGGCCTTTTCATTGCAAAGAAGAATGCTGACGGCACTTATAGCGAAAACATTATTTTGAATCCTACAATGGAATGTGATGAAAATGGCATAACCGATGAATGGGGAGTATACAGAGTGGCTACAATTACAAATACTGCATATAAACCTGTTGCACCTGATCCTGATGCACCCGATGGTGTAGAAAATGCGGATGGTTCAGTTTCATACGGTAGCGGCAGAGTTCCCGCAACAGATAAGAATATCAATTATTCAGGTCGTTTCTATACAGTAAATGAAACAAGCAAGCAGGCAGCTTTTGAAAGCTATGTTGAAATTAAGTTTACAGGCACATCAATCGCAGCTTTAGCAGGTTCAAGCAAAAATATTTATTATGAACTTGATGGCACTTTAAACAATACAATTCAGGCTCTTGGCGGTTTGAATATTAAAGGTCTTTCAGATGGCGAACATACTTTGAAGATTTTTGCATCAGCACAGACTTCAAGATTCATTCTTGCAGGCTTCCAGCTTGATAAAAACGCCAAAACATTGCCCATTACTCAGCCTAAGAAAATTGAATTTATTGGCGACTCCATTACCGAAGGCTACGTTGCTCCTGCTGATAAAGATGGCGATATTTCAAACAACAGCTATCTTAACTCATATGCATTAAAGACGGGCAGACTTATAAACGCAAAATACGGCTGGGGCTTTAATACCGTTGCTTTTGGTGGTATCGGTATGGTGCTTACAGGCAGCCCTGATCCCCTTACAATGGGCGAAAGATACTTTACACAAAGAGAATTTGTTTCTTCAACTGACGGCACAACAAGGGAAAGCGCTTTAACAGCCGCAGGTGTATACGATAATAACTACGTTCCTGATTACATCGTTATCAACTTAGGTACAAACGATAGTAGCAAGGATAACACAGTTTTCGTTAATAACTACGTTAAGTTTATTGAAGATTTACAGAAGATAAATCCCAACGTTGTAATTTTCTGTATGACACCTTATAACGGCTCAAAAGCAGCTCAGGTTAAAGCCGCAGCATCACAGTTTGATAAAAACGTTTACGTTATTGATTCTTCAACATGGGGCGTTCAGGGTGGTGCTGATAACCTTCACCCCGCACCAGCAGGACACAATTTAGCAACTGAAAAGCTTTTTGCAGTTCTTGATGCTTATATTTCAGACGGCACACTTCCCGAATCAACACCTTACGTAAATGGTATGCAGTTTAACGTAACTGAAGATATGTATCACGCATATCCTTACTTTAGAGCAACTGCCGCCAATGCAACGGGCCTTACCGCTGATATGGCTGATGAAGACGGCTACATTGAAAGAAAATATACAGTATATAATGTTGGCGAATATGATGTTGAAGTTGCTATATACTGGCAGATCGGTTGGGATAATGTAAAAGATATTGTAAAGGATATTCAGTTTGTTAAAAAAGGCCGTAAAGCCGAATTTACCATTAAAGTAAAAGTTGATGAAAATGGTAAAGTAACCCGCAGTAAAGATGGTGAAAAGTTTGATTTAAGCACCTTGACTTTCAGAGTTGAAATCAACAATTCAACAACATCAGAAAACACTATTTATGCAGGTACTTCATTTGTTGTTGTACCTAATGACCCAACAGATTTCTCAGTAATGAATATCGCTTCAAAGGGCATCCAAAAGGGCGAAAACGGCACAGGTGCAGTAACATATCATAATATTACTAAGCTTCCCATAGTAGAGGAAGAACCTGAAATTCCTACCGAACCTGATGGCGTTGAAAATGAAGACGGCACAATTTCATATGGTCAGGGTTATGTTCCGGTAACAGATAAAAACATCAAATATTCAGGTCGTTTCTACACGGTAGACGAAACTGCTAAGCAGGCAGCCTTTGAAAGCTACGTTGAAATTAAGTTTACAGGTACTTCCATTGCAACTTTAGACGGCTCAAAAGGCAACGTTTACTATGAACTTGACGGTGTTTTAAAGAATACAAGCGCGGCTATTGCAGGCATAAACCTTACAAATCTTAAAGATGGTGAACATACTTTAAGACTTTACGCAACTGCACAGGCTTCAAGATTCACTCTTGCAGGTTTTAAGATTGATGCAGGCGCAAAGACCTTGCCTATTGATGAACCTAAGAAGATTGAATTTATTGGCGACTCCATTATGGAAGGCTACGTTGACCCTGCTGATAAACTTGCAGATATACCTGCAAACAGCTACCTTAACTCCTATGGCTTTAAGACCGGTAGACTTATAAATGAAAAATACGGCTGGAGCTTTAATACAGTTGCTTTCGGTGGTATCGGCATTGTAAAGGCTGGTGGCAACGGTGATCCTCTTACAATGGGCGAAAGATACTTTACACAAAGAGAATATATCTCTTCATCTGACGGCACAACAAGAGAAAGGGCTTTAGCAGCAGCCGGTGTATACGATTACAATTATGTTCCTGATTATATCGTTATCAACTTAGGTACTAACGATAGCAGTGCAGATAGCGCTATTTTTGCTAATAACTACGCTAAGTTTATAGAAGATTTA
>JAZOMK010000297.1:0-7899 GCA_045653985.1 Clostridia bacterium
GCTTTTTTAAGCTCGTCTCTCATCCATTCAGGTTCATAAGGGCAAACGCCTGAAACCTGAACTGTTGTGTAGCCGATATCAGCGATGCGCTTTAAAGTTGTGCTTAAATCTTCAAGATTCTGTGTTGCGTTGCGTACGGTGTACATTTGTGCGCCAATTTTCATTTTAATTTATCCTTCTTTCTTTAAAAATATAATACGCTTTGGCGGAACGGTAAAGGTAAATGAAGTTTCTTTACTTTCGCGATTCTGCCACTTGTCGCGTAAGGTTACGGTGTAGGGGGTGCTTTCCATATTGGAAATTACCATATAATTTTCGCTGTTTATAAATTGTGAAATATATACGTTTTCGGGGATGGATGAAAGAATTGAAGCGGAATTTCTTATTTCCATATAAACAATGGTGTCATCAGTAACCATCGGCTTATAAAGTTTAAGATATTTTGCCCAACGTGGGAAGTCCTCAACATCATCAGGAATCTGCGACCATTCGGAATATACGTAAGGGCCGTTGGGATGTTTATCTGCCCAATCGCGTACCTTTTCAAAGTAGTGATATAAATGGTCTTCCTGGGTGGTATTATACTGCTCAACCCCGGGGACGTCAATACATCTGCCCATGGTAGGTCTGCCGTGTGTTAAAAGTGGGAACTGAACAAATGGAATTGTTTGTGCAAAATATTCATCCATATCAAAACGGGTTTCAAACCAATTTGTCATACGTGGTTTATCGGGGCAGGGTACAAGGAATGGCTCATACATTTTGCCTGCACCACACTTGGAATCAAACTGACATTCACCAATCCAGAGGTAATCGTAATACTTGCCCCTTACAGGTGCACGGTCGCTTTGCCCAATGTGCAATTTATAAATACCGCCACGCTTTTTTACACCTTCATAAAGGCAATGGATAAGGTCTTCGGCTTCAGGATCGTACTTGGTTAAAGGTTCGTTTTCATAATTGCGCTGATTTTCAGGAATATCAATATAAGTGCTGTTGCCCCAATCATAGCCCCAATCGTTAAAGATGCCGTCAAAACCATAAGTATCCATAATGTTAAAGGTGCGGGGAATTATAAAGTTGCGCCATTTTTCGCTGCCTGCCCAACCTAAACGGTATGAGTAGTGCATATCGGTGCAACCGCCTATTGAACGCGAAAATTCTTCGGTATAATATTTTGATTTGCAATGTATGTAGGAAGCAGAACAATAAGGAATAATTTTTATACCGAGCTGATGGCATAAATCAATGAATTTAAGCATGCCTTCATGGTCGCAACTGTGCCACTTATCGCTACCGTATTTTTCGATGGTATCATTCCACTCTTCGTGAACCTGAATCATATCAACGCCATTTTCAGCGTAAGACTTTAAAAGGTTAAAGTCATATTCAGTTGGGGTGATGCTCATTTTTTGAGGGTAATCACCAAGATAATAAATTATCTGCCCCGGAAGATAATTGTTTATACGCATTTCTCGGGTATAATCTTTTATATCCGTTCTTGCGCTTTTTAAATTATCTATGCGTTTTTTGTGTTGTACTTCATTAAGAGTGTGCATAATATACCTCCTTTTATATATTATAGCAGAAAAAAACGGTAAAATATATTGCATTTTTCAATATAAATATTGCATTTTTAACTTTTTTGTGGTATTATTACACAAAAGGAGATGTTTTTATGCCATTGAAATCAGTTGATGGAAAGGAATTTTCTATCGGATACTCTGATAATATGAATCCTATGAAGATAAAAGCTGGCGAGCATATGCACTCATGGCACGAACTCTTATTGATTGTGCGCGGTAACGTAAGCTATTCTATTGATGGTTTTAAGTTTAAGGTTGAGCCTTATGATCTTATGTTTATACCTGCCAACACGTACCACTTTTTGATTGCCGAGGATGAAAGCACCTACGAGAATTTCGTTATCAGCATTGATGAAGATTTTATCGCAAGGGAAAAACTTGAAAAACTTTTTGTGCCACCTTATAAAATAAACATCCGTAAGGATGATGCTTTAATGGGGCTTTTTGAAAATTACAAGAGTTTTGATAAAATTTTCAATCAGGAAGATGCTGATTTTATGGCACGAAATACCCTTGAGCAGATACTTATTTATTCTATGTATAAGCCTAAAGAGGGAAAACTCAGCGAAAAAAATACCGTTGCACTTATAAGCCAATTTATTGCTGAAAATATTGAAAAACCTCTTGATTCACAGATTATTGCCGATGAATTTAGCTTTACAAGCTCATATATACAAAATCTGTTTTCAAAGGAAATGGGTATCGGCATAAAACATTACATAAATAAAAAGAAGATTTTTGCGGCGCACAGAGATATTCAAAACGGTTTATTACCCTCTGAGGCGGCTGATAAATATGGCTATCAGAATTATTCTTCATTTTATCGCCAATATGTAAAAACCTTTGGCGTTTCACCTAAAAATAAGTAAGATAGGGCGGATTTATGAGAGAAGAGGAAAGTTTGGTGGCGGTGTTCTTCCGCACGATAGCCGTTATACTTTGCATCGCGCTTATTCTTGTGGCAATAGCTTATGGTGGCTGGCTTTATCTGACAAAGGATATGACGCAAGAAGAATATAATGCCAATGCAAGCGTTGATATAGATGATACAACTATTTACGAAAATCAGGTTGACGGGGTAAAAAATAAAATAAAAGATTGGTACAATAACGGGCAACCTGCTAAGGATGATAACGTTTTAAATATTCTTTTAATAGGTATTGACGTTGAAAGTGCGGATATGAGCAAAAATTCACGTGCTGATGCCATGATGCTTATATCAATTAACCATAACACAAAGAATATAACCCTTGCATCAATATTGCGTGATCAATATTGCTTTATGGAGCATAACGGAAAAGAATCCTTTGAAAAACTGCATCATGCCAACAATTACGGTGGCCCTGAAATGCAGATTGAACTGATTGAAAAATACTATAAAATCGCCATTGATAATTATGTGCTTGTGAACTTTTATTCCTTGCCCCGAATTATTGATAAAATGGATGGCGTAACGGTAAATATAACCAAAGCCGAAGCCGATTACATGAATATTTATTGGGGTACAAATGTAAAGGTAGGCGAAAACGTACTTGATGGTGCAACAGCTTTAATATATATGCGTATCAGGCACCAGACCGGTGGTGATGTTTCGCGAGTTTCAAGGCAACAGCAGGTTGTAAAAGCCGTTATAAGTGAAATGAAACAGCAAAGCAAAACGGAACTTGTTTCGCTTATGACTGAACTTATAAAGTATATGCGCACAGGTTGCACATCTAACGAGGTTCTTGCAATGACGGCAGATGCTTTCATTGACGGCTGGTTTAATTATAATATCAATCAGGTAAGCTTACCTGACGACCAATGTGCCGTTGGCGAAACTATTGATGACATCTGGTATTGGCAGGTGGATTATCCCCTTGCGGCACAAAAAATGCAGATGGCGCTTTATGGTAAAACTAATATTGTATTAAAAGGAAACCGCTGACTATTGTCGGCGGTTTTTAAGTTCCATATAACCTTCCAAAGAGTCGCGATCGCTGACTGTAAGGGCGGTAAAATTATAATATTCCATAAAGGCAGAAAGTATGCAGCCACCGAAAACAATTATATCGGCACGTGGCGCAAAATCACCTGAATAAATGCGTCTTTCTTCACTTGTCATTGAAGCGAGTTTTGATAATTCGCTATCAAGCGCATCTTTTGTTAAGGTTGCATTCTGTATTTTTTCAGGTGAATAATTTTTAAGATTTTTGCTTAATGAAATAAGCGTTGTAGGTGTTCCGCTTACTCCGATAAGCGTTTTAACGGATGATATATCAAGCTGTTTTTCGTATTGAGGAATGTAATTTTTTAACACAAATTCCTTTACGGGCTTAATATCAATGATGCCGCTATCGGTCATAAATTGCTCTTTAAGCCTTACACCGCCCGTTTTTAATGAAAGGGCATTTAAACGGCTGTTTTCTTTTAAAACGACTTCAGTTGAGCCACCGCCAATATCAATTACGGCAGGGGAGGGAAAGTTTTGTGATGCACCGATAAATGCAATTTCGCCTTCAAGTTCACCGGGGATAATATCAAGCGTAATTCCTGTTTTATCAAATATCATTTTGCTGAAAACGTCATTATTTGCGCTTTCACGGACAACGGCTGTAGCGTAAATGCAAATTTCCTGAGCATTATGTTCTTTTGCGATATTTACAAAATCTCTTACTGCGTTGCTTGTCCTTTCCATAGGAATTTCAAGCATTTTATCAGATGACAGAATGCCCTCACCAAGCCTTGTTGTTGAGAGCATTTTTAAAATCTGTTTTTGTTCATTTTTTGAAACTTCAGCCACGTAAAGACGTGTTGAATTTGTACCGATATCAATTACTGCTTTAATCATGTTATTCAATATCTATGCGGATTTCGCCTTCCTTAACCATACCAAAATGTGAGCGCATATACTTTTCAACATGCTCCAAAGTGGTCTGGTCTTCTATCTCCTTTAACATTTCCTGATAAGCTTCTTCAAGACGAGTGTTTTCAGCCTTCATCTGAAGAATCTGCTCATTTTGCTGTTTAAGAACCATCTCCTGATTTATGTAGGTGTAGCAAAAACTGCCTAACAAGAAGACGAGAACTAATGTGCCTATAAGCCTTAAAAACGGATATGACTTTTTCGTTTTTGCCATCAGGAAAATGCTCCTTTCAAAAGTCTATTTTGCCATACGTTTAAACAAAGAGGTTTCTTTAAAACGTATATATAAATTATATAGGATTTTGGCAAAAAAGTCTATAGAAAATTTTATAAATTTTCCTAAACTTGCGCGCTCGGCGCAAAAACCAAGAAAAATGCCTGAAAAGAAGTAAAATTCCAATTTTCCACTGTTAAAAAGAAAGACGGTTAAGGCGGTTAAAATAAAAAAGCAAAGGGAAAAAAGTATATCGGAAAGGTGCAGAAAAATGCCCTTTCGTTTTAGACGGAAAACGTAAAAAATATCGTAAATTGCGCCAAGCACTATTCCAACGCAGATAAATACTGCAAACAGCGGTGCCTGGCGGGTGGAAAAGAACAGCATTACTTAAACAGGCGGGATAAAAATCCGCCGCGATTTTCGGCATCTGAATATTCAATGCCCGAAATAAAGCCGTCAACAATCAAAATGCCGTTATCAAGGTCAAGGCGCGAAATATGTAAGCCTTGCCCATAAATGGAAATTCCAGAAGATTCAAGGCGCGCGGAAACTTCGCTTTCATCAAAGGTATCCACCTGCTTTATGCCTGTTATGCTTATTTTTTCGCGGTTCTCAATGTTGACGCTTGTGCGTGATGGCGTCCGCGGTTCACGTAAAGTAATTTCATTCATTTAATTTATCCTCCTTTTTGTAGAAGGTATGCTTAAAAAGTTAAAAATAGAACAGACGAAAGATTTAATTTCTTTCGTCTGTTATTTTAAGTATGTATTTCTGAAAATCAAAAATTTCCATAAAGTTAGGTGTGCCGTATGGGGCGGAGGTAACTCTTTTTATGATTTTATCGTCTTTGAAAAGTTCAACAAAATCATTGTGAAGTGCCAGCGTGCTTTCGTTATGTGCTTTGTATAATTTTACAAGTGCCATAACTGCATGAGTGAAAACGTCAAAATATACCGGTTTATAATATCCGTTTATGTTGGTGATTGTTTCTTCGTACATTTTATTGTTATACTCATTTTCGTTAAACACGATTTCTTCTAAAGTCGAAAAATCGTCTTTTGTGCCAAGCCTGCCTAAAAGACATATTGCTATTGACGTGCGAAGCTGGTTTGAGCGACGGCAATCGGTAAAACGGAACTCATCACGATTTTCTATAATTTCACGAAGAAGCGGTAAGCAACGCAGGTCGCCCATTATGCCAAGTGCAATGGCGCAGTTGTATTTTGTAAGGGGATTATCTGCCGAGGTAAGTTTTTTATATATGATTTTTGCAGTTTCTTCTTTGTTTTTAGAAATATAGCATGACCATATTGCAACGCCCGGTGTGGTGGTATCAAGCAAGTGTAAATTCTTTTCTACGTTAAATTCAACGGGAGTATAAATGATGCCGTTGGGGGTGCGTGTACCATCAAAGCCGAATTTGCGCTGTTTATTGCTTTTAAAACAACCGCGTGCAGTTACTTTTTCTAAATATTTGTTATAGTCGATTTCAGTAAAATCACAGTTTTCATTTATTGCCATTGTGGCGGCAATGCCTACACATTCGCCCATTCTGAACATATCGCGGTTCATTCGTATACTGCTTAATGAGTAAGGATCACCGCTTATACATCTGCCTGCCGTAACAATGCCTTTAAGATTTTTTGGAACGATGCAACCCATGGGCACTGCGATAGATGAAGTTACTGTACCAAGATTGCTTATAACAAGCCAATTCTGGAAAATATCTTCATCCATTGCAAAGTCAAGGCCGTGTTTATCAAGGTCGGAATAAGCATAAAATAAGGTCTTTTCACAAGGTTCATCAAAGATTATATCGGTGTATTTTATTTGCGTTTCACCCTCAAAGGACAAGCCTTCGCGAATACCTGTTAAAAATGCAACGTTAATAAATTCGCCCTTATCAATGTATCTTGTGCCGTTGGCGTGGGCAAGGATTGTCTTTTTTGAAAAATCGACGTTATTGTATTGGTTGGCATAGCCACTATCGGCATTTATGCTCATAAAACATCTGTTGGCAAAGTACTGGGTTCTTACTGTAAAGGGAACGGTTTTGCCGTCAATTTTTCTGCCGTAAGTTTTATTAACGGGGCACATTCTTATGATGTGGCCATCGCTTGTAGCATCAATAACCATTTTTGCTTTTATTGAAAAAACACCGTCAGGGGATAAAACCTGAAGACCGACTATGCGGTTATCTTCAATATAAACGCCTATGGGGCAATGGTTGCAAAGGAGATTTACACCACTTTTTTTAAGCCTTCTGTACAACACAACCTGCTTTGTTTCAGGTTGCTGATTTCCTGCAAGGAAGACGTCGCGATTATATTTTGCTTCGTCTTCAAGATAACTGCCGCCTTCATCGCCATAATAATACATACAAACGTTGCCACGCACGTGCATACCGCCAATACATGGGCTGTTTTCAAGAAGGATAACGTTGCTGCCTTCGCGGGCGGCACTATCAGCGGCATAAACACCTGCCGAGCCTGCGCCAACGCAAAGAATATCGCAGGATGCAGAAAAATCAACGGTATTTAATTCATCGCTTATGCAGATATTTCCATCTTTAAAAGTATATAATTTCATTACTTATCGCCTCCTGCCAGAAAAACTCCTGCTTCAAAGGCTTCAACGGGGTTTTCAAAGTTAAAATCTTTAGGGAAATTATCGTTATTTTTGTTTGGTGCTGTTGCAAAAACAGGGGCAACGTATAATACCTTTGCATCGGTGTTTGCCATTTTCCATTTTTCTTCGATAATGCTAAGCATTTCATTGATGTTATCTATATTTTTTGAAGGTAAGTGCATGGCGAATCTGTTTTCGTAAAAGGCTTTGGTAAAAGTGCCGTCAGTAAAGATTTTTGATAATTTTTCTATTGCATCAGCACCGTTTTCGGTAGCAAACAAAACGGTTATATATTTGTCAGCTTCTTTACCTTTTGAATCAATGATGTTTTTTGCATAAAATGTGCATAAACCCTCGGAAGAAACTGCCGTTATTTTAAAAATATTATCATCGGTTTTTTCGTAGCCGATTACTTTACTTTTAAGGATAATTTCGATATTTTCGCCTGAAATAAACTCACAAAAAGCAGATTCAAAGGCATTTAAACACATGAAACCATCTTTAAATAAATTATATTTTTCAAATACCGAATTAAGCTTTATGCCAAGTTCGGTTTTTGGTGT